>JAEZFH010000337.1 GCA_023437885.1 Bacillota bacterium
GTCCCAGGATAGCCAGCTTTGTCCGTAATGGAACCAGATATTCTCTGAAGCTGCTGCCTATCGGCGGTTCCTGCATGATGCTTGGAGAAGATGAGAATGTGGATGATGAAGGAGCCTTCAATAAGAAGGGTGTCGGAGCGAGGTTTTCGGTTCTCTTTGCAGGAGCATTTTTTAACTTTATTCTGGCCTTTGTTCTGGCGCTGGTGGTGCTGGGGGATGTTGGAGTAGATAAGCCCTATATTACCAAGCTGAATGCCAATGGTCCGGCGTCTACTGCAGGGTTGGCGGAGGGTGATATGATTACGGCAATCGATGGTTCCGGGATTCATTTTGCCAGAGACATCCAGTACTATTTTTATTTTAATCATTTAACTGATAAACCAATTGAGATTACTGTACTTCGTGAGGGAAAGGAACACACCTTCCCGGCAACACCTGTGTGGCATGATTTGTATCAATTAGGCTGTTACTATACCTCCACCAATCCGACTGCCGTATTGGAAGCAATCGGAGAAGGGTATCCCCTGGCACAAGCAGGGGTGAAGGTGGGCGATGTTATTGTTGAGATCAATGGTGTTAAAATAGACACTGCCCAGAATTTGTCAGATTATCTTTCCGCCAATCCCTTATCGGCGGAGCCCGTTACGCTTAAGTATGCAAGAGACGGGGTAGAGACCGAGATCACAGTAACACCCTTGTTGGTTCAAAGCGGCTATGATCTGGGATGGAGCTATAATCAGTACCGGGAAAAGGTGAATGCCCTGGATGTGATTAAATACAGCTTTTTCGAGCTGAAGCATAATATTGTGAATACAATTAAGAGCGTCGGCCATCTAATTCTAGGTAAGGTCAGCGTGAAGGAGGTAACCGGTCCGGTCGGAATTGTTAACGTGGTCGGTGATATTGTATCCGAATCGGAGGATTACGGAATCCATGCGACGCTGCTTTCTCTGGCCCAGTTCAGCATATTGCTGAGTGCCAATCTGGGGGTTATGAATCTTCTTCCGATTCCGGCTCTGGATGGCGGAAGGATCGTGTTTATTATTATCGAAGCGATTCGAAGAAAGCCCGTGCCCAAGGAGAAGGAGGCAATCGTTCATTTGGTGGGGATGGCCTTATTGATGCTTCTGATGGTGTTCGTAGCATTTAATGATATCCGGAATATTTTTCAATGATAACAGGTATTTTGGATAGAATACGAAAGGTGGTTAATTATGTACCGTGAAAATACGAAAGTAATTCGGATCGGAGACAGAGTAATTGGTGGCGGTAATCCGATTTTAATTCAATCCATGACCAATACCAGGACGGAGGATGTGAAGGCTACCGTATCACAGATCCAACGTCTGACAGAAGCGGGCTGTGATATCATCAGGTGTACTGTACCAAGCATGGAAGCTGCTGCAGCATTTGGAGAGATAAAAAAGCAGATCTCCATCCCGCTGGTAGCGGATATTCATTTTGACTACCGTCTTGCAATTGCTGCAATGGAGAACGGTGCGGATAAGATCAGGATTAATCCGGGGAATATAGGAAATGAAGAAAAGCTACGGGCAGTCGTATCTGTGGCCAGAGAACGCCGCATTCCGATCCGCGTCGGTGTAAACAGCGGCTCCCTGGAGAAGGATATTATTGCAAAATATGGAAGAGTTACGGCCCAGGGGCTGGTGGATAGTGCACTGGATAAGGTGAAGCGTATTGAGGATATGGACTATGATCAGATGGTAATCAGCATCAAATCCTCCGATGTTATGATGTGTGTCCATGCTCATGAGCTGATTGCAGATTTAACCAGCTATCCTCTGCATGTGGGGATAACGGAAGCTGGTACGGTGAATGTAGGAAATATCAAGTCGGCATTAGGCCTTGGCATAATTCTGTATCAGGGAATCGGGGATACCATTCGTGTATCGTTGACCGGAGATCCTGTGGAAGAAATCCGGTCTGCCAAACTGATTTTGAAGACTCTGGGGTATCGCAGAGGCGGAGTTGAAGTGGTTTCCTGTCCGACCTGCGGCAGAACCCAGATTAATCTTATCGATCTTGCGACGAAGGTAGAGGAAATGGTAGCCGACATGGATCTGGACATAAAGGTGGCTGTGATGGGATGTGCGGTGAACGGCCCCGGGGAAGCCAGAGAGGCGGATATCGGCATTGCCGGAGGAAGAGGAGAAGGACTCATTATTAAGAAGGGGGAAATTCTTCGAAAGGTTCCGGAAGACCGGCTGCTGGAGGAATTGCGCCAGGAGCTGCTTCATTGGCAATAGTGTGAAGGGATGCTGAAAACTATAGCCTCTAAATAAAAATTGAATTAATAAATCAACACGGGAAGAAACCTGGAGTGGTCCTCTTAATGAAATGTAAAAAATCATTTAGGCTTCCATCCAGGCCTTCTTCCGGGGGATATGCCGTTGCAAAAGCAGCAGAATACCTGTGATTGTGTAAGGATTTGTGATGCTGCAGAGCGGCAAGATATAAAGTCTGTGAGGAAAGGCATTGTAACACAAGATATCTTTACAAAAGGTATCTTTACAAAAGGTATCTTTTTAACGGAAGATCTGGTTTTCCGGCAAGAAGAAAGATGAAGGCTTGTATATTGAGTAAAGGATGGAATTCATATTTGAGCTGATCATGCCTTGTTCTTTCGGACTTTTAGGATAACACTTTACAGCATTTATTCAGGTTAGAACAGCAGAATGGAGAATGCGTTATGCTATTTTTTGAAGCATTTGATCAGATATCTGCGGAGCAGGAATTGCAGAAGCTTTATAGTGAAGTGGATGTGGTTAAGGTTATCGCTTCGAAACAGACGAAGAACCTCTTTATCTGTATCCGGAGTAACCGTCTGATCAGCAGAGTTTATATAAGAAAAATGGAAGAACTGCTGAATCGGCAGCTCTTTTTACATACCGGGAACCGGGCAGTAATCAAGCCTCAGTTTGAGTTATCGGCGCAGTATACTTTGCCTAAGCTATATCCGATCTACCGGGATAGTATCCTGGAGGAGCTGAAAGAAAGCAGTATTGTCAGCTTCCATATCTTTTCATCGGCAGAGGTGACCATCGATGATATGAAAATCATGGTACGTGTTACGGATAGATGTGTTATAAAAGAGAAGATTGTAAAGCTGAAAGATTATTTGGAGACCCTGTTCCAGGAACGTTTTGATTATACGGTACAGGTTCTCGTTGATTATATTGAACCTGAGAATACACACCAGGAGGATGACTCGGAGTATAAGAAGCGTATGCTGCTTATGTCTGAGAAGGAGGCCGAAGAGGAAGGTTTTGCGGTTCCTCAGGAGCGGAAGCAGACGGCAGAGTATATGAGCACGGGTGTTAGTCCGGCAGAACTTTTGGAGATGGAAACAGCCGGCCCGAAATCTGCTGCGAATGCGAATTCCCGCCAGGACGGACCAAAGACGAAGACAGGCGGTACTGCACCGGGCAGCTTTGAAAGAACCGGTCAGGACAAGCCGGAGCCTGGAAAAACAGAAGCTGCGAAGCCGGCAGCCTCCAAAGCCTTTGGTAAGAGTGCTTATGAAAAAGGAAAAGGAAGCTACCGTAAGCTTCCCCAGGATCCTTCCGTTATCTATGGCAGAAATTTTGAAGGCAATGTAATGCCGATTTGTGATATTATTGCTGAGATCGGAGAGGTAGTAATCCGAGGAAAGCTCATTAAGCCGGACACTCGTACAATCGGTAATGAAAAGAGTATTATTACCTTTGTGATCACGGATTTCACGGATTCTATCAAAGTAAAGCTTTACGCGAAAACAATAGAAGTCGAAGAGATAACAGCGATGCTGAAGCCCGGCGGGTATTTTATGCTGAAAGGAATTGCCCAGATGGATACCTATGAGAGGGATATCACGATAGGCTCTGTCGTTGGTATACGGGCCGTTAGTGATACTAATACCTCTTCCAGAAATGATAATGCTCCGGCGAAACGAGTGGAGCTTCATGCCCATACGATGATGAGTGATATGGATTCGGTTGTGGATGTAAAGAAGATGGTAAAGCGGGCCTTCAAGTGGGGGCATTCGGCTATTGCGGTTACCGACCATGGGGTGGTACAGGCATTTCCCGATGCCAGCCATGCCTTGAATCCCAAGGATTATTCCGATGAGGAGGAGCAGAAGCGTGCCAAGGGCTTTAAGGTAATCTATGGCATGGAGGCCTATCTGGTCGATGACCTGAAGGAGGTTGCAACGAATGCCAAGGGGCAGAGTCTGGAGGATGCGTTTGTTGTATTCGATATTGAGACTACCGGCTTTAGCCAGAACAATGACAGAATCATTGAAATCGGTGCGGTCAAGGTAATCGGAGGCGAAATTACGGATAAATACAGTACATTTGTTAATCCGGAGATTCCGATTCCTTATGAGATAGAACAGCTGACCTCCATTAATGACAATATGGTGATCAATGCACCTACAATAGAGGTGGTTTTGCCGGAATTTCTGGCCTTTTGTGAGGGCTGCAGCCTGGTTGCCCACAATGCTTCCTTTGATGTGGGGTTTATTAATAAGAATGCGCAAAGACAGGGAATTGAGATGGATTTTACGGTAATTGATACTGTGGGTCTGTCCCGAATCCTGCTGCCGGAATTAAGCAGGCACAGGCTGAACATTGTTGCAAAGGCTTTGAATATCTCCCTGGAGAATCATCATAGGGCTGTGGATGACGCCGGTGCTACGGCGCAGATCTTTCAGAAATTTGTAGCCATGCTTAAGGAAAGGGAAATTCTGACGGTGAATGAGATTGACCGGTTGGGAAAAATGTCGCCCGAGGCGATCCGAAAGCTCCCTGCCTATCATGCCATCCTTTTAGCCCAAAATGATGCGGGCCGGGTGAACCTATATAAAATGGTATCCCTGTCCCACATTGAATATTATAATAAGCGTCCGAAGATTCCGAAGAGTTTGCTTCTGGAATGCAGAGAGGGAATTATTCTCGGCTCCGCCTGTGAGGCGGGGGAGGTGTTTCGCGCAGTAATGACCAATCAGTCCCACGAGCAGGTTGCAAAGCTGGTGAATTTCTATGATTATCTGGAAATACAACCCCTTTGTAATAATGAATTTTTAATTCGCAGTGACCGGAGTGATGATAAGGATATAACCTCGAAGGAGGATCTGATGGGGCTGAACCGCAGGATTGTTGCGCTGGGAGAAGAATACAATAAGCCGGTGGTAGCAACCTGTGATGTGCATTTCCTGGATCCGGAGGATGAGATATACCGAAGAATTATTATGGCGGGGAAGGGTTTTAAGGACGCGGATGAGCAGGCGGCCCTCTACTTCAGAACCACGGAGGAGATGCTTGAGGAATTCTCTTATCTGGGGAAAGCCAAAGCGGAAGAGGTGGTCATCACCAATACGAATCTGGTCGCGGACCGGATTGAGAAGATATCTCCGGTGCGTCCGGATAAATGCCCGCCGGTCCTTCCTAATTCGGAGGAAAATCTAAGAAATATCTGCTATGATAAAGCCCATTCCATGTATGGAGAACAGCTTCCGGCTCCTGTGGAAGCCAGGCTGGAGCATGAGCTTAAATCCATTATCAATAACGGCTTTGCGGTTATGTATATTATTGCGCAGAAGCTCGTGTGGAATTCCAATGAAGATGGTTATCTGGTAGGCTCCCGAGGCTCCGTAGGCTCCTCCTTTGTTGCTACGATGGCGGGTATCACTGAGGTTAATCCTCTGGCGCCCCATTATTATTGTATGAACTGCCATTACTCGGATTTTGATTCGGCAGAGGTTAAGAAATACGGCGGCAGCTCCGGCTGTGACATGCCCGACCGCAACTGCCCTGTCTGCGGACAGCCTCTGGAAAAGGACGGCCATGATATTCCCTTTGAGACCTTCCTGGGCTTCTATGGAGATAAGGAGCCGGATATCGACTTGAATTTCTCGGGAGAATATCAGAGCAAAGCTCATGATTATACGGAAGTGCTGTTTGGCGAGGGACATACCTTCCGGGCCGGGACCATCGGTACCCTCGCAGATAAGACAGCCTTCGGCTATGTTAAGAATTATTTTGAAGAGCGGGGGATTCATAAGCGCAATGTGGAGATTGACCGTATCGTAGAGGGCTGTGTCGGTGTGAGAAGGACAACCGGGCAGCATCCCGGCGGGATCGTAGTATTGCCCCATGGGGAGAATATCTATTCCTTTACTCCGGTGCAGCGTCCCGCCAATGATATGAGTACTAAAACGATAACAACACATTTTGATTACCATTCCATTGACCATAACCTGCTGAAGCTGGATATTCTCGGACACGATGATCCGACTATGATTCGAATGCTGGAGGATCTGACGGGACTGGATGCCAAGAAGATCCGGCTGGATGAGCAGAAGGTATTGACTCTGTTTGGCGATACCGGTGCTTTGGTAATAACGCCCAGGGACATTGACGGCTGTGAGCTGGGGTGCCTTGGAATTCCTGAGTTTGGTACGGATTTTGTTATGCAGATGGTGAAGGATACTCAACCGAAAACCTTCTCGGACCTGGTGAGAATCTCCGGGTTATCCCACGGAACGGATGTATGGTTGAATAATGCACAGACCTTGATCCAGAGCGGAACCTGTACACTGACCACGGCAATCTGTACCCGTGATGATATTATGATCTATCTGATCGCCACCGGCGTGGAACCGGGACAGTCCTTTAAGATCATGGAAAGTGTTCGTAAAGGTAAGGGACTGACACCGGAGATGGAGGCAGCGATGCTGGCAGCCGATGTTCCGGAGTGGTATATCTGGTCTTGTAAGCAGATCAAGTATATGTTCCCGAAGGCACATGCTGCGGCATATGTCATGATGGCCTTCCGGATCGCATATTTTAAGGTATATTATCCATTGGCATACTATGCAGCCTATTTTTCCATTCGCGCCTCGGCCTTCAATTATGAGCTGATGTGTCAGGGAAGGCCTGTATTGGAGCAGCATATTGCAGATTTTAAGAGAAGAAGCAACACTCTTAGCAAGAAGGAACAGGATACCTTTAAGGATATGAGAATCGTACAGGAGATGTATGCCAGAGGCTTTGAATTTCTGCCGCTTGATATCTATACAGCGAAGGCTCATGCGTTCCAGATCGTTGGAGGAAAGCTGATGCCTTCCCTTAGTACGATTGACGGTCTTGGTGAAAAAGCGGCGGATGCTGTTGTAGATGCTGCGAAGCAGGGAGCTTTTCTCTCCAGGGATGATTTTAAGATCCGCTGTAAGGTAAGCTCTACGGTAGTAGATAATATGGCGAAGATGGGACTGCTGGGAGAGCTTCCGCTTTCGAATCAGATGTCGTTGATGGACTTTCTGCAGTAGTAGTCAAGATTTGCTTTAGCTTTGAGATGATAGAAAGGTTTGGGCTATATTAAGGAATGTGTTTTATCTGTTCCTGTGGTATGGAACAATTGTTTTCTAATATTGAAATTTATTACAAAATGTAATATTATAATACTAATTAAATTATTTTAGTATTATTACACTAACTCGGAGGAAACGTTGGATGATAAAATTTTCTTGTAAGTATTTTCTTGTTATGGTAATAGTTTTGTGTTTTGTCCTATCTGGATGTGCAGCTAAACCCAAAGTATCAGTAATAGAAAGTGATGAATTTTCATTTGTAAAACGGTTAGATGTTAACGTCAAGAATCCTTTTTCGGTTGAACATCGTACCTTGTGGTATATTAATGCTACACCAGACGATATTATAAAGAAAATAAATGCTAATATTGATACTGAAAAATATTCTCTATTTACATTTACAAAAGAAAATGAACACTGGACGCTGTACCAAACAGATAATGCAATAGAATTATTTTTTGATGGTGACCAACAGGTATGGAAAATTACAATGGACTTATCATCTGATAATAAAGATGATGCCACGTCAAAGGGCTATTACTTAAATGTAATATTTGATACTCTTTGCCCTGGCTATAGTGAGAATATTGCTGACTTACTTGGGATATACGATCAGACAGAATCACAGATAGTATATAGAGATGTAATATGTGGTAATATGTTATTTTCATATAGTGCACAAAGTCTCTTTCTTGAAATATCTGCTGCTGAGCAGGAACAAACCCAAGATACAATTTATACCCCTATTAGACCAAACTAATCTTATAAAAATTAGGGGATAATTTTCAGAACCCCTCCTGTAAACTGTTGTTAATCCAGACGAAGTCAATTCTGCTAAACACAGACACCAACACCAGCACCAACAGCGGCATCCAGTAAAGATATAAAGACCGATGCGTCAAAGAGGAAAATGATCTTGCGAAAGTTGATTCTAATGGCAACGGTAAAGTAACCATTGCCGAGGCGAAAGCAGCTGGATATAAAATGCCGATTTATTCAGATCATTGGTTATTTCAATATATAGATGATAGAGACGGGGATGGTGTAGTAGGAGAATAGGGATTGGTAATAGACTGTAATAATGATGGTTTTCAGAAATATAAAAGCACAGCATCTTAATGGGTAACTGTGCTTTTTAATTGTGGATGCTCTAGACCTTGCTATTATGTTTTTGACGCGCTCAAACCATGTTCTTGAGTATTTGGTTGCATAAATGAAAAACTATCTTAAAATCGAAATCAGAGCGTTGTCATCAATTAAAGAATACCCTATAACATTTATTGCAGATACTGGCGAAATGTGGCAGTATTTGGATGAAAGGGGATGACTATGAATAAAGTAATAGAGGATATAAAAATACAATTAAACCGATATTACGAACAGGATGCAAAGAAGCGTTAATCCAATAAAAACATTATAGGAGAGCGGTTATCCGAGGAAATAAAGCGTTAATTTAAATGTATTTAGTAATATTTTTTATGATGTTTATATAACAAAGAAGTTGAGAGGTATGAAACATTCAATTTTAACGGCGTTAATATAAATCGCAGTGACAACGACGTTACAATTGTGATTTATGAGCTCCTCTGAAAATAAATTTAACAATGGAGATTTTAATTGTGAAGATAGCTTTGAAGAAGATGCCACTGATGACAAGAACAGGATTATTAAAATTTTAAACTCCTTGATAGCTAATTATTAAGCCATTAAAAGAGCATCCTGATGGGTGCTTTTTTATGTTGATTTCTATACCTTACAAGTACCAATTAATATACATCGCTTCTTGATGGAAAAGTGGATGAAAGCATATGGAGCAAATGGGCCATAAGGATATATCAACTACCAAGAAGTTTTACTATTTCTCAAACAAGAATTAGTCAACCAAGGAAGCGCAAATAAAAAGGTAATCAGCATATAATTTGCTTGATTACCTTTTTACCTAAGTTTTAGAATGCCTTATTTATTAGGGCTTGTAGCAGCTCGTAGGGGAATCGAACCCCTGTTTCCGCCGTGAGAGGGCGGCGTCTTGACCCCTTGACCAACGAGCCTTAAGAACAATATTTATTCTATACTATGTTGAAGAAAAAATCAAGCCCTTTTTTAATATTTTTTTCGAATTGTTTTATCAATTAATACATTTCGTTATTATTACCAAAGGAACATCTGCTTTCTATCCGTTGAATTATGTAAAAACACGGGTCAAAATTTGTTATTTTTTATCCTTTATCATTATAGAAAGGATTTTGAAGCGGATTAATAGGACTCAACCGTTAGATTTAAGTTCTGGACATATATTTATTTTAAAAAATCAGATTCTTTCTTTATGTATTTGAGTTCATAAATTGATATGAACTATAGTCAAATTGCTGTGTGTTTAATAAAATACTATCCATACTTCATGAAAATCAAAAATACCATGGGAAACAATGGACTTAGAAACAATTTCTATGATATGATGATTGTCAAATGATAGGGAACCGTAATTTTAGCAGAACTGTTATGTGGTTCTGAAATGCCGGTGAATTTAGAGAAAGAGATTGAAAGGGGCATTCATTGAAAAGTATGATTAATTCTCCATCCCATATATTGAAGACTTATTTTGGCTATGATAATTTTCGCGAAGGACAAGAAACACTGATTAACAGCATTTTGTCAGGGAAGGATTCGCTGGGGGTAATGCCTACGGGTGCAGGTAAATCGATCTGTTACCAGGTGCCTGCGCTGATTATGGGTGGTATCACATTGATCGTATCCCCTTTGATCTCGCTGATGAAGGATCAGGTAGCTGCGCTCAATCAGGCCGGAATTCATGCAGCATTTATTAATAGTGCACTTTCTGCCAGACAGATTGATCTTGCCTTGCAATATGCAAGGCAGGGTAAATACCAGCTGATCTATGTGGCACCGGAACGGCTGGAGACAGAAGAATTTCTTGACTTTGCATTACAAGCAGATATCAGGATGGTTACAGTGGATGAAGCCCATTGTATATCTCAATGGGGACAGGATTTCAGACCCAGTTATTTGAAGATCGTTCGCTTTATCCGGCAGCTTTCTACACGGCCTGTGATTAGTGCATTCACAGCAACAGCGACGAAAGAAGTGATCGAGGATATATGCTGTGTACTCAGTTTGGAGAAACCAACTGTAGTAGTTACCGGATATGATAGAAAGAACCTGTATTTTGAGGTACGCAGTCCGAAGGATAAGGATGCGGAGGTAATAAATTATATTAATGATCACAGGAGACACTGCGGAATTATTTACTGTGCAACCCGTAAGGGAGTAGACGAATTGCAGGAGCTGCTTGCGAAGAATGGAATAGCAGCGGCAAAATATCATGCAGGCATGAGTGATTCTGAACGCAATGATAACCAGGAGGATTTTATCTATGACAGAAAGCCTGTTATGGTTGCAACCAATGCATTTGGTATGGGAATAGATAAATCTAATGTCAGGTATGTGCTTCATTATAACATGCCAAAGAACATGGAGGGCTATTATCAGGAGGCAGGGAGAGCCGGCCGGGATGGAGAGACGGCGGAATGTATTTTACTTTATGGTGCCAGAGATGCACGAATTAATCAATTCCTGATTGAGAACAACAGTGATAATGATGAGCTGAGTGAGACACAGAGGGAAATGATTCGGGAACGCGATGAAGAGCGGCTCAAGGATATGACCTATTACTGTTTTACCAGAGATTGCTTAAGAGAATATATATTGAGGTATTTTGGAGAATATGGAGCGGCTTGCTGTAATAATTGCTCCAACTGTCTTTTGGAATTTGATGAACTGGATGTGACAGAGGTTAGCAGGGATATTATCGCCTGTGTAAGAGAGTGTGGTCAGCGCTTTGGTATAAATGTAATTGTTGCTACCCTTCAGGGAAGAAAGGCAGCTAAGCTTACGGTGAATCAAATGGTTAATAATAAATTATATGGGAAGAGGAGTTCTGATAGTGAGGCATTTCTGAAACATGTAATGAATAAGCTGATCGTCGATGGCTTCTTGTATCTGACCAATGATAAATATGCGGTTGTTAGAGTCGACCGGTCTGCGGATTCCATAGTTATGAACGGAGCTCCGATTATTATGAAACTTCCCAAGGAGGACACTCAGAAGCAGAAGCCCAGGGAGAGCAAGACCTCGCGCAGATCGGAGTTACTTACCTCCAAAGGGCTGGACCTGTTCGAGAACTTACGGCAGGTAAGAACGCAATTGGCCAGGGAAGAAGGAATGCCGCCCTATATAATATTCTCTGATAAAACTTTAACAGATTTGTGTATAAAGGTGCCCTTCACAGAACAGGAGATGTTAAGTGTTACTGGTATCGGAGAACACAAATTTGAAAAATACGGACAGACTTTCATTGAAGCAATTCTCAAATTTACCCAAGGAGACCGTGAGGGTTTATGCTATGAACCGGTGCATGAGGAACCACCTTCGAAAAGCAGCATGCCATCGCAGCCAAAGAAAACAGACTTCATTCTTACAAAAGAGATAAAGCAAGGAGTGGAGTCCTTGGGAACAGTTACAATGAGCCAATTCGTGGAGCGTATGAATGAGCTTCGCGATGATAAGAAGATGAAACGTCTGACTGCGGTACGGCTGACGACCAAGTTAAGGGAAGAGGGGTATCTGGCAGAGCAGTTTTGCCGGATGATTGGCCGAAATATGCTAGTTCCGTCGGAAAAAGGGATCGGTTGCGGGATTTCTTCGGAAAAGAAAATCAGTGATAAGGGGAATGAATATGAGGTTGCGGTATATAACAAGGAAGCTCAGCAGCTCCTGCTTTCATTTTTACCTCAGGAGTAGACGGGTACTCACTTCTGAGGTAAGACTAAAATGAAAAAGAGAAAGCTTCTGGAAATTGGTTTATTTTTATTAAACGAGAACATTTGAAACATATGGTAAGGATTGGATAAAGATTGGGAGAATTGACTTGGAGATACAGAAGAAATAGAATATAAGAGGGGTGTAGCAAATGAAGCATGAGGATATGATATTAGAAATTCTAAAATCAGTACAGATCCAAATAGGAAAGACACAGATTAAGACGGAGGGTATACATACTCGAGTAGAGGATATACAGACACAGACTGGAGATATGCAGATTCGAATGGATAATATGCAGATCAGAATGGATGATATGCAGGTCCGAATTGGAGATATACAGACCCGGACGGGGGACATACAGCTCAAGATGGATAATATGCAAATCAGAATGGGTGATATGCAGACCCAGATGGGAGGCCTGCAGACTCAAAATAGTAATATTGATACCAAGGTGGATCATCTTTCGGATAAGATCACAAAGATTGAGTTACATTTGGAAAATACGATGGACAGAAATATTGGCTTGTTGATGGAGCAATATAAACCAAATGTTGATAGATTGGATAGATTGGATAGAGTGGTCGATCAGGTGGAAGAAATGCAGTTTGACCTGAAGCAGCTAAAAAAGGTTGTTATATCCCATAGCAGTGATATTAATAGCTTAATGCAGCGTTAAACAATAAGCTTACAATCAAAAGACGGTTGTAAGCTTGTTGTTAATTATTGAATTTTCCATACTATAGTTAAGAATTGTTCCTGATGTAAAAGGAAAACATCTTCGATCGATTGATAATCCGGAATACGGATAGTATTCATTGCTTTCAAATGTATTGAAAATGATCCGGATATGTTTTATGAGTTATATATGGTATATGAGGATAGATAACGTTTTATCAATTAATTGTTGACCATAATTAAATCTGTGTTATTCTATTAATAGTAGGAACCATCATGAAGATGGTTGACAGCAGATAAAATTCTGTAATATTCATTGTGTCAATGACTTGAGGATTGTAGGATAGCAAGATATGTCCAATCTGGGTAAATAGTTCTTGAGTCGCAATTTCGTTTATGCTCTTGTCCAATCAAAAGAAAGTGAAGGAAATATAGATCAGTGATTTTGAATCATGAAGATTCGGGCGGTCGTAGAGGCTGTTGATTTTCATGATTTTTGTTTCATTTCTAAAGATAGATTTGATATAGGGTATCTTTAAGGCAGACATTTTTGTGGTGAGGAAATTATATATAAGAAAGCCGTGTTTATGTATTTACACGATTTTTCATGAATGCTATTACATAAAAATCATATTTGTCTTGATTGAAGTATAGAACAGTTAAAAGTGCTTCGTGGTAGGTAAAAAGATGCGAATGAGCAGAGTATATATTAGACTCAATGATGTATGAGTAAAGCAGACTTTGGTTTGATTAATTTTATAGAAAATAGAAGTAGAAAACCAGGAGGATAAGAATGGATATTCATAATTTATTGGAGCAAGTCAAGAGCAACGAGATATCAATTACTCAGGCGGAGGAAATACTGAAAAAACTTCCCTATGAGGATTTGGGTTATGCTAAGCTGGATCATCACAGGACTTTGCGCTCCGGCTTTGGAGAAGTAGTCTTTTGTCAAGGTAAGACGATGGAGCACCTGGTTAATATTTTTAAGAGCTTCTATGAACATGATACCAATGTCCTTGGAACGAGAGCATCCGTAGAACAATATGAGCAAGTTAGACAAGTATTGCCAATGGTAGAATATGACCCGATCTCAAGAATCTTATCCATACAGAAGAAGATCAGGGAGAGGATTGGATGTGTGGCTGTATGTACCGGCGGGACCTCAGATATTCCGGTTGCAGAAGAGGCAGCCCAGACT
>JAEZFH010000352.1 GCA_023437885.1 Bacillota bacterium
CCCAAATCTGGGCGGACAGTCAGGTCTAAATCTTTGCTCGGAATTAGCCGGTGCCGGTGTCTTGGAAAAATACAAGGTGAAGGTGATCGGCGTCCAGGTGGATGCCATTGAGCGCGGCGAGGACCGGGTGGAATTTAAGAAAACGATGAATTCCCTGGGAATTGGGATGGCCCGCAGCGAGGTTGCCTATACGGTGGAGGAAGCACTGGACATTGCGGAGAGCCTGGGTTATCCGGTAGTAATCCGTCCGGCTTATACGATGGGCGGTGCCGGCGGCGGACTGGTATATAATGTAGAGGAATTAAAGACGGTAGTGGCAAGAGGCTTGCAGGCCAGTCTGGTGGGCCAGGTTCTGGTCGAAGAATCCGTACTGGGCTGGGAGGAGCTGGAGCTTGAGGTGGTGCGGGATGCTACCGGTAAGATGATTACCGTATGCTTTATTGAGAATATCGATCCGATGGGAGTACATACCGGGGATTCCTTTTGTGCAGCGCCAATGCTGACCATATCAAAGGAGGTCCAGAAGGAGCTGCAGAGGCAGGCCTATAAGATTGTAGATGCAATCCAGGTCATCGGAGGTACCAACGTACAGTTCGCCCATGATCCGAAGAGCGGAAGGATCGTTGTAATTGAGATCAACCCCAGAACCTCCCGCTCCTCTGCCCTTGCCTCCAAGGCTACCGGATTTCCCATCGCATTGGTATCCGCAATGCTGGCCACCGGCTTGAACCTGTCGGATATCCCCTGCGGAAAATACGGAACACTGGATCAATATGTTCCGGACGGCGACTATGTGGTAATTAAGTTCGCCCGCTGGGCCTTCGAGAAATTCAAGGGCTCCGAGGATAAGCTGGGAACCCAGATGAAGGCGGGCGGCGAGGTGATGAGCATCGGCAAGACCTATAAGGAAGCCTTCCAGAAGGCGATCCGGAGCCTGGAGACCGGCCGCTATGGTCTGGGCTGTGCCAGGGATTTTGCCTCCCAATCAAAGCAGGAGCTTCTGAATAAGCTTCATATTCCTACCAGTGAGCGCCAGTTCATAATGTACGAGGCACTAAGAAAAGGCGCCACGATAGACGAGATACATGAGCTGACAAAAATCAAGCATTATTTTATTGAGCAGATGGAGGAACTGGTACTGGAAGAAGAAGCGCTGAAGGCATACCACGGTGGTCTTCCTCCGGCAGCGGCGCTTCGAAGTGCCAAGCTGAATGGTTTTTCTGACAAATATATTGCCGGGCTGCTTAAGCTTCCGGAGGAAACGGTCCGGGATGCACGGCATGAGGCCGGAATCCGGGAAGCCTGGGAAAGCATCCATGTAAGCGGGACGAAGGATGCGGCGTATTATTATTCCACCTATCATTTGAAGGCGGATAAATCTCCCTGCTCGAACCGGCCGAAGGTGATGATCCTGGGTGGCGGACCCAACCGTATCGGTCAGGGCATCGAGTTCGACTATTGCTGTGTCCATGCCGCTTTTGCCTTAAAGGAGCTGGGCTTTGAGACCATCATTGTCAACTGCAATCCGGAGACCGTATCCACGGATTATGATACCTCCGATAAACTGTATTTTGAACCGCTGACACTGGAGGATGTGTTAAGTATCTATGAGAAGGAGAAGCCTCTCGGAGTAATCGCCCAGTTCGGAGGCCAGACGCCGCTAAATCTGGCAGCAGAGTTAAAAAAATACGGTGTAACCATTCTTGGTACTTCTCCCGAAACCATTGATCTCGCGGAAGACAGGGATCAATTCCGGGAGATGATGGAGAAATTAAAGATCCCCATGCCGGAATCGGGGATGGCGGTGAATGTAGAGCAGGCACTGGAGATTGCAAAGAGAATCGGCTATCCGGTTATGGTACGGCCCTCCTATGTACTGGGCGGACGGGGAATGGAGATTGTACATGATGATGAAAGTCTTGAGATCTATATGAAAGCGGCAGTAGGGGTCACACCCGACCGTCCGATCCTGATTGACCGGTTCCTGAATAATGCCCTGGAGTGTGAAGCAGATGCCATCAGTGACGGAACGGATGCCTTTGTACCCGCGATTATGGAGCATATCGAGCTTGCAGGAATTCACTCCGGAGATTCGGCTTGTGTGATCCCTTCCCTGAATATCAGTGAGGAGAACCGCAATACCATTCGTGAGTACACCATGAAGATCGCCAAAGAGATGAAGGTATGCGGTCTTATGAATATGCAGTATGCCATTGAGAATGGAACGGTCTATGTTCTGGAGGCTAATCCGAGGGCTTCCCGAACAGTCCCGTTGGTATCCAAAGTATGCAATATCCAGATGGTAAAGCTTGCAACCCAAATCATAACCGGTAAGCTGACCGGCAAAGCCTCTCCGGTTGCAGGTCTGAAGGAAAGCAGCTTCACGCATTACGGCGTGAAGGAAGCGGTATTCCCCTTCAATATGTTCCCGGAGGTGGACCCCCTGCTGGGGCCGGAAATGCGCTCCATAGGTGAAGTATTGGGGTTGGCGCAAACCTTTGGAGAAGCATTTTATAAGGCACAGGAGGCAACCAAGGCGAAGCTGCCCCAGGGCGGAACGGTGCTGATCAGCGTCAACGACCGGGATAAGGCGGAGCTGATGGAGGTGGCGAAGGGCTTTGCGGAATGCGGATTTCAGATATTGGCCACAGGCGGTACGTATGACCTGATAACCGCGAATCAGATCCCGGCCCGGAAGATATTCAAGCTTCAACAGGGAAGACCCAATATCCTGGATGCCATAGCCAACGGTCAGATCGATATTATAGTGAATACCCCTGACGATAAAAAGGGAGCCTTTGATGACAGCTATATCCGAAAGGCGGCAATTAAGGGGAGGATCAGCTATGTGACTACCATGGCGGCAGCCAAGGCTACCATCGCAGGAGTCAGGGAGGTATACTTTAATAAAGTAAAGAATAATACGGTAGGAGTAAAATCCCTGCAGGAGTTTCATCAGGGGATTGAGCAATAAGCAGCCATAATCAGAAGCCATAACACAGAGTGGGGGATTTCCTGGTGGTCAACCGGGATAACGGTATTCGTGTTATGGCTTTTTTGTTGAATATAGGAGAGGTTCACAAAGCGTGCTCATTGTCTGACATAAGTCAAGCGGCTTTTGCTTGTCGTTGTTATACCCATCCATTCGCTCTAGATTGGAATATTGGCGGCCCGGGAGGAATATATTTAATAGAATTATGAAACAAGCCAATGGGAATCGGGAAAGTGAGGGAATGATTGTGACTGATTATAAAAGAATGGTATCCTATATGTATCAATACGAAAATGGAGTGAAGAAAAAGAATATTGGCTTTGCCCGGGTGGAAGCGAAGGACGGACAATGTAAAATCACTCTGCACATGCAGTTAATCGGCCAGTTGGACAGTATCTTTCCCACCTATCTGATCCAGAGGAGCACGGAGGATATGGAATTGATTTATGTAGGGGATACGGTGCTGAAGAATCAGGTCATGGACAGCAAGCTGGCTATGGATGTTGTCAATGTCATGGGCTCCGGGCATCATCTTTCGGAGATGGGAGGGCTTCTTCTGTTTCTGAATGAGAGTGTGTTTTATGCAACCGAGTGGGATGACAAACCAATTATGGCAAATGATGTATTAGAGGCATTGAGACCCAAGCATAAGCGTGAACCGGTTCTGACCCTGGAGGAGGAGCTTCTGGTTCCGAAATACAAACTTCCCAGGGGCTATAAGACAATTGAACGTCTGCAGGGACTGGGCTTGGGATTGCGCAACAGGGGTGCCGGGAATAGTGGCTCCGGGCGGAATGTGGAAGCCATGAATCATGATCCCGGAAAACGGGAGAAACGAGAGGAAGCACAAGGACCGGAGATGTCCCGGTTCTCTTACGCAGATATGGCGGTTACTGTAGAAATTGAGGAAAAGCGGATAGAGACCACAGGAGGAGCAATGAGCAGAGAAGGGGATGAGGTATCCAGGGAGATTCAGGCCGGGGAAACTTCAAAACCGGATGGGGCAGAATGGAGTAGGACGGAAGGGAGCCGGATGGAAGGCAGCCAGGCAGAGTGGAATCAGGCAGAAGGGAATCAGGCAATAGAGAGTCTGGAAGAAGAGAGCCAGACAGAAGGGAATTGGATAGAGGAAGGCTCCGCAGAAGCTCAGACAGAGTCAGGGATATCCGGTATGGGGAATCGGATGGAAGGAGCGGCACAGGAGTCAGGGGGAACGAAGGAAGAGGCAGATCCTATGGCTGTTGTAAAAATCTTTGAGAAACATCCAAGAATTTATCCCTTTGAGGATAATGAGATACTGATTTGCGCCAAAATAGAGCCCAAGGATCTCGGATTGCTTCCGAAGGAGCTTTGGGCCTTAAGCAATAACAGCTTTCTGGTACATGGATATTACTGCTATCATCATCTTATTTTTGCAAAAATGAAGGACAGATACGGCTGCCGCTATATTCTCGGAATACCGGGAATTTACCACAACCGGGAGAAATTTATGGCAAGGATGTTCGGTTTTGATTGCTTTAAGCCCATCCGGAGAAGAGAGCTCAGACAGGGAGACTTCGGCTACTGGTATATGACGGTTGAATTTTAATCCAAGGGATTAACCTGAGCATAATGTTCATGATCGGACCAGTTTCCATTGATCCGGGCAAAGGACCTGCAGGTTCCTTCATATCGGAAGGAAAGACGCTCAATTAACTGCAGGGAGGGAGTGTTACCCTGCATAATATAAGCGTTAATCCGGTGCAGATGATGCTCCGAGAATACCAGATCGATGGATTTTTGGATGCATTCTGTCGCATAGCCCTGATGCTGGTATTTCTGGCTGAATTTGTATCCGATACTGCAGCTGTAATAAGGCTCCTTTAAGATATTCTGAAAGCAAACGGTACCGATGATTTCGTCCGGTTTATTTTTTAAAAATGCCCAATAACGGAGCAGCTTTCCTTCGGCGATCTGATTGTATTCTGCCGTAAGGAAGGCTTTCTGATAAGGAAGGGTATAAAAATTATGATTTCGCTTTGGTTCCCAGGGCTCAAACTGCTCCCGGTTTTCCGAATAAAAGGAGAGAACTATGGGTGCGGCATCCTTGCCAAGAATTCTCAGCAGAAGGCGCTCTGTGTCATGAATTTTTGTCATACTGCAGCCTCGCTTTCAAGGGGTAATTAGTCTGCTCCACGGAGAGATACCGTGGGGATAAAGGGGATCAGCAGCCGGACATATTCCTTCAGCACTTCCGTGGGATGACTGCTTAAGCCCGGGGACAGGATGTCACCGGAATCTTTATAGGATTGGAGATAATAAGCCTTTGCACCGGATAACCAGCGGCCGATGGAGAGCATATCCTGCGCCGTATGATATTCCTTCACAACCGTAGTGCGAAATTCATATTCCAGAGGCGAGGACAGCAAATAGTCCGCGCTTTCCATAATCGGTTCAAGGACAAGCGTGCCGGCGCCGGAGGTAAGGGCATATTTCTCCTTGGAATTCTTAATGTCCATGGCGATGTAATCAATCAGTCCCTGGCGGACCAGAGACTTCAGCATCGCAGGGTTTGTTCCGTTGGTATCCAGTTTAACCTTATAGCCCAGCTCCTTCAGCCTGGCAATAAATCCGGGAAGCTCCGGATACAGCGTGGGTTCGCCGCCGGTGATGCATACTCCTTCCAGAATATTTTTCCGCTTTGCCAGATAGGTCAGGACTTCCTGCTCCGGCAGCGCGGGCTGGGAAGCAGCTCCCGTTACCAGGGATGCATTATGGCAGAACGGACAGCGCATATTGCAGCCGCCCAGAAAAACCGTTGCTGCCAGATGTCTTGGATAGTCCAGCAGAGTTGTTTTGTTGAATCCATGGATCTGCATGTTGTCACCTCCCAGGTGTTATGATACAATAAAAGTTATCTCATAATTACTATATCAAATGGAAGCGAACTAGTCCAGATGCAAAGGAACTGTAACGTGCAATGAATGAAAAATATATGCGGGAAGCATTGAAGGAAGCAAGAAAGGCAAGCCGGCTGGGTGAGGTTCCCATCGGCTGTGTTATTGTATATCAGGATAAGATCATCGGAAGAGGATATAATAAGCGCAATACAAAGAAAACGACCCTCGCCCATGCAGAGCTGATTGCGATTGAGAAGGCAAGCAAGGCCATGGGTGACTGGCGCTTGGAGGACTGTGTAATGTACGTTACTCTGGAGCCCTGCCAGATGTGCTCCGGAGCGATTGTCCAGTCCAGAATGAAGAAGGTGGTTGTCGGAACCATGAATCCGAAGGCAGGCTGTGCCGGCTCCATTCTTAATCTGCTTCAGCGGGAGGAGTTTAACCATCAGGTAGAGCTGGAGACCGGTGTACTGGAGGAGGAATGTTCGAAAGTACTGCAGGAATTTTTCCAGAAGCTTCGAATCCGCAATAAGCTGGAAAAACAGGAAAGTGAAAAATCCCAGACGAAAAATGGAAATGCTTAAGGGTTGACATTCCTTTCCGGATGCTTTATACTTGGCATACAGCTTTTTTCTGGCTACAGAATTTAATGCTGGAACAACAATTTTGTCATAAGATTTCCGTGCAGCCGGGGAGATAGCGGTGCCCTGTACCTGCAATCCGCTACAGCAGGGGTGATGTTCTGCCTAGGGTGACTTACTGTAGGGCTGCCCCTTATAAGTGATGTTGACGTTTGGGTCTTACGCAACAGGAATTTGTGAACCGTGTCAGGTCAGGAATGAAGCAGCACTAAGCAAAATCTTCTGTGTGCCGTAAGGCTGCCTGGACCGAGTTAACTGTAAGGGTAACGCTTATGGTAAGCATTCGAAGCAGAGCGCACGGAATAAATTATATATATACAATCAAAGGGAATGCTTCGGCATTCCTTTTTGTCAAACATAAGAGTGATTCGCAAAGCGTGCCGCCCGTCGTTCAACATAAGAATGGTTTGCAGCGTGAGCTATTCGTTGCTTCTATCTGAGCATTTTGTACTAAATAGCCCGCTTTGTTGACATTTTTCTTTTTGATTTTACGGAATTAGTATATAATACGAATATACTGTTATTAAATGTCGTTGATTAGGCGGTGCTAACATGGAATGGAAGATGAATCCGAATGCGGTAAACCAATTTCCCAAGGGCAGCGTGATCTATACGGAAGGGGAACCGGTATTCAGTGTCGGAATGATTGTAAAGGGCCGGGTAATGATACATAATCAGGGAGCAAAGATTACCGTGGGCTCCGGCTCCTTTCTTGGAATTCATGATTTATATCAGGGAAAATACCAAAGTACATATACAGCGGTGGATGATTTGCTGCTCTTCGTATATCCGATTAACCGGGTCGAGGAGCTGGATGCCATATTAAGTGTGAATAAGGATTACCATGGTTTTATGGTAGCCTCCTTTTATAAGATGATTTATGAGCTGGATCAAATCTATCATGGATTGCTCAGAAACCGCACAACTCTTTGTGATTTTTTGAAGGAATACTATCAGAAATATCTGGCCATGGCGGCACGCCAGGGACTTAAGGCAAAGGGAACGGACAGAATAGGGGCCCTGAAGATGTGGGACAGTGATATGGAGCTGCTGTCAGACCGCATCCGGTATTATATTGAGTGCAGGAGTCTGCCTCTGGATGTGGTAAAAACGTTTTATTCCTATGGTAACCTCATTACCCTGTATCAGATTGAGGATCAGGTGAATATTGTCAACCAGCAAATTGAGCTGCTGGGGGAGATGGCACAGGACTTTGTATCTATGGCTAATTGTCTCATGGATGAGACGGATACCTGTTTGTTCCACTTGGTTGCCGAGCTGTCGATCTCCATGGATAACCGTACCGGCACCAGCAATGAAGTGATGGAGCTGATGGACGGTATCATCGAGCAGGTAAATCAGGCGGAGCTCTTCACCCTGCGGACATTGGGGTTACCCTTTACCGTGAACCGGGGGAAAATGGAGGAGGTCTATCATCTGCTGCTTTCCGCCAACCGGGAGGAAAGTGTGAGTACGGCGACGCTTCTGAAATATTCCAAGGAAGATACCCGTATTGCTATGGAAGAAATGAAGGATTCATTTGCCAAAATACTCGTCTATGCGGGATTTTCGGGAGCAAGAGCAGAGGAGATGCAGGCGGCGATTCAGGATTTTGTTCATATGAAGGACAAGTTCTCCTCCGATGATACAGCCCGAAGATTACGTAGAAAGCTAGCAGATTACCACTATGAAATCTATTTCCAGGCGTTCCTGAGGGTTTACCGGGAGAAGAAAGCGCCCCGTATTATTGATTTGTTTTTAAAATACGGCTTTGCGGATGAGAGGCTGCTGACCAAGGATCAGCTGCTGGCTCTTTATTTCCTTAAGGAGGAGGAGCCGGGGCAGGGGCTATGCAAGGTATATGATATTAAAGCATGGCTGACGTTGATTTATGAAGGCAGGAAGGAGCCCTCCAAGAATGAATTCGATTTGGAATATCCGGAATACCTGGCGAGTCTGCGTAAACAGAACCAGCTGACCGAAGCGGAAGTGGGGAAGGCATTGTCGGATCCTGTGAAAAAGCTCCAATATGAGATACAGAATATGTTCCGTTATAATAACCGTACCACCAATGGGCAGATCAGCAGCTTTGTACCGTTCTTACATAAGGACCAGTGGACGAATGTGGTAGAGAAGCTTCTGGTTACGGTCGGGAAAGTTAATGAAGCCCTTGCCGGAATTACACGGATAGATTATTCCGTATTTGACCGTGAGGTTATCTATTCCAGCAAGGAGAAGAATATTGTCAAGGAATATATAGTCAAACGGGTCTTTCCGGATATCATTCTGATGCCTACGGTGGGAACTAACGGAATTATGTGGCAGGAGATTTCAGGCAAACGCAGAGATGCACCGGGCCGCTTCCTCCTGCCTGTATTTACCGATATGAATTTGGGACTGCTGTTAATGCGTGTTCTGGGACGCTTCCGTTGGGAGCTGTGCCGGACGATCGAAGGCATCGCATGGAATGATATTCAGAATAAGTCCTTAACCTCGGAATACAGTGATTATCTTCAGTTCTACCGTAAGAATAGGGAGTTGTCTGAAGAGAAGAAGGATAGAATCAAGGCACAGATACAAAAAGGGCGCAGCAGCAGCCGGGAAGTTTTCGTAATGGATTACGAGCTATGGATCAGTTATGAAGCTATGGGAGCGATCAAGCTGAATAAACCGGTCAGGGAGATGATGGCTACTTATTGTCCTTTTTCCAAGGAGATTAGGGAGCAGATAAGACAGCAGCCTTTATTTGAAGAGGCTATGGCCCGGTATTACCGGGAGAAGCAGAAGCGGGTCCGTGAGATAGAGGGACGCCATCGGCTGCTGCAGAAGGAGAACATAGAGCCTCCTCAGGAATTGCTCGATACCCTGAATTACTATCGCGATTTGTAAGCGGGGCATGTAAACATATGGCAGGCTAAGGACTGTCCCGGGGCTGGATACCGGGACAGCCTTTCTTATCGTCTAGGATAGTTCGTCCAGTTCCGGCGCTGCGTTTTGGTCCAATCTTCCAGTGCTTTGCACTTGTCTAAACAGGAGACAAATGGTAGTATTATAGGAGGAGAAAACAAGCCCCTGGCAGTTGTATTGAAGGGTTATAAAAATACAAAGGAGGTTGCAGCATGGGAAGCTATGAGAATATTGTAAAAATAGAAGAAATGAGAAAGCGTATGGAAGAAGGCGACGCCGCATCTGCTCAGAAGATTCTTGATACAATAGAAATCAAAAAGATAAAAAACATGTCGGACCTTAGCCTGATCGCAGAGGTCTACGCAGGAAACGAAAGATATGAAGAAGCAGTCCGGCTGTTTCTTAAAATATATGAGAAAACCAAATCAAGAAAGTCCCTGTTCCAATTGGTGGACCTGTCAATAAAGACAGAGAATATTACCGATGCCCGGTTTTATCTTGGTGAATACCAAAAGCTGGCACCCAGAGATTTTTATAAATACATATTCCGCTATCAGATTGATTTGTTAAGCAAAGAGCCTTATGAAACTCTGATTGATACTCTGGAGACTTTGAAGAGAACCGAGTATATGGAGCAGTGGGCATATGAGCTGGCGAAGACCTACTACAAAGCCGGGATGGAGAAAGAGTGCATCCGAGAATGCTCCGATATTATACTTTGGTTCGGAGAAGGAAATTATGTGGAAAAAGCCAGAATTCTGCGTTCTTATTTCTCCGGTGAGACTGATAAGAAAAAGATTATAGAGGAGCTGAAGCGCCGCGTTCGGGAGGATGCGGAACAAGATGCGGAATTTGACGGCGGGAGCCGGGATCAGGAGTACGGGCTTCCCGCAGAAGGTAATGCAACTGGAGCAGAGGCGGATGCGGCGGAAGAAGAGGTTTCGGCAGAAGCAGCAGCCTCGGATGACGAAGTGGATTTTGAAGATAGTCTGAGAAGGGATATCCAGAGCATGCTCACAGAGGTAGAAGAGCAATCCCAGGGAGAATGGGAGGAATTTGAGACATCAGAGGAAGAAGCAGACTCCTGGGAAGCAGCTGATAGGAGTGTGACTGAGGATACGGACGAAGGTACCGGCGTAGAGGAAGAAGCGGGTATCGGCGGTGAAACGAACGCAGAGGAAGAAGCGGGTATCGGTGGTGAAACGAACGCAGAGGAAGAAGCAGGCATCGTCGAAGGAACGAACCTACAGAATAAAGCAGATAGAGCCGTAGAAATGAACGAATATGAAGCTGCGGAACTCGGCGAAGAAAAGGATATATATGAAGAAGCGGATATAGAAGAAGCAGAAACGGAAGAATACGGACTGGAGGATGAGCTTGGGATAGAGGAAGATCCGGAAGCAGGGGAATATGATAGAGCTGAGAATAACCAGGAGCAGCAGCCGGCAGTTACGAGCCGTCTTTCTGACCGCGAATTAGCCGAGCAGGAGGTAGAGAAAGCAATCTATCAATTGCTGGAGGAAGAGGATATGGATGAGGAGGATAGAAAGCTGCAGCAGCTAACCCTGGAACTTGGTTTTGAGCTTGAGGCTGTTTTTTATAATTTCCTTCATATAAAATCCGTCAAGAAGGAGCTTGTCAAGTGTCTGGAAGAGATGCTGGATTCACACGGGAAAACAGTACAGATAATCATCACCGGAACCGAGGGCTCGGGTAAAACCACCTTAGCCAAGGATATTACCATGTTCCTGAATAAGGCAGGGAAGCTGAAATCCTCCAAAATTGCCAAGATAAAAGCGGACAAGCTTAATACCTTAGATATCATGTCCAAAAAAGAGACTTTAAAGGATTGCTGCCTTGTAGTGGAAAATGCAAGTGAATTAAAGAGAGAAACCATTGATAGCATTCTTGAGCTGTGCAGGGTGCTGCGGGGAAATATAGCAGTAATATTAGAGGAGAATAAGCGAAACATTGATAAGCTGTTCCGGGAATGTCCCAAGCTTATGGATTTATTCAAAAACCGGATTCATCTTCCCGGGTATACCCCGGAGGATTTAACCGGATTTGCGGATGCCTGTTTAAAGCAGCAGGGATACCGGCTGAACGCCAAAGCAGAATCAGTATTGATTCATAAGATAAGACAAATCGGCAAACAACCGGAGTCTCAGATGCATCTGAGACAAATCGATGAGCTTATGCAGACCGTGATGAATGCAGCGAGTGTCAGAACCGGGAGACAATTGTCCAACCCGGCGTCCCAGGGCAGACCGGAAGAGATTGAGGTGCTGACAGTAATGCCGGAGGATTTTGCGGCTAAACCTTAAACTGAATTGTGATGTCATTGGGAAGCTTCTGCCCCTTTTTTGATTTTACATTTGTTGTTACATGTAGTAAATAAGACTCATTCTTGGCATAAGGAGCCAGCGGCTCTATCTCGATACAATTATCAATGGAATTGTATCGGATATTTGTCGGTAGAGGAGTCTGGTTCATTGAAGTTACATACAGATTGCGGTTATTCACGGTGGAGGGGTTGAGCGGAGCTGTAAATTTGATTCTCCAGACAAAACTGCCGGTTTTAAACCTTAAGCTTTGCTTTACTTTATTTTTCGCGCTTCCTTCGATTGATTCGATTTTAATAAAATTACCGGCCATAGTGCTCATCTCCATTTGTTGGTATATGCTCTTGCGAGTGCAGTCAAAGGGTCATTTGTCACGTATATTATAGCATAAAATAAGAAAACTTCAACCATGAAGGCGAATTTTCGAAAGTGTGATTAGGCTGGAAGCCAAAGCGCATAGGTAAATAATTGTGTATTTTCCTGTAGAAACACATCTGTGATATGGAATAGAATAACGCTTACTACTTAAAATATCATCATAATCAGAGAAGCTTATAAAATATTTCTTATAACGGAGGTAGAGGAAAATGTACACGAAACGATGTAAAAGGAAAGCGAATTCTGCGGATAATGTAATTCTGGTTTTTTTAAAAAACAATTTACAAAACACCACTTTGTGGTATAATCAAATTGGCGATAAAAACTTAACAAAATATTAAGGCATTTTATATGCAATATTAACAAACTGAAGTTCGATAAATATGAGGTGTGCAATGGAGCAGTATATTATTAAAGGTGGCAATCCGCTCATTGGAGAGGTAACAATCAGTGGTTATAAGAATGCAGCCCTTGGAATCATCGCTGCAGCGATTATGACCGACGAAACTGTTAAAATAGATAATGTACCCGACATCAGAGATATTGACGTTCTTTTACAGGCGATTGAAGACATTGGCGCAAAGGTAGACCGTATTAACAGGAATACCATTACAATCAACGGAAATAAGATCAATACGGTAGATGTTGATTTTGATTATGTTAGAAAAATTCGCGCTTCCTACTATCTGGTAGGTGCACTGCTTGGTAAACACAAGGGAGCCAAGGTGGCATTACCCGGAGGCTGCAATATCGGCAGCAGACCCATTGACCAGCATATCAAGGGCTTTGAAGCTCTGGGTGCGGAGGTTAAGATCGAGCACGGCATGATCTGTGCGGATGCGAAGGAGCTGAAAGGAGCCCATATTTATTTTGACGGCTCCAGTGTGGGTGCGACTATTAACGTTATGCTGGCCGCTTGTATGGCAGACGGTCTTACGATTCTCGAAAATTCCGCCAAGGAGCCCCATGTTGTTGATGTGGCTAACTTTTTGAACAGTATGGGTGCCAATATCAAAGGTGCAGGTACGGATGTAATTCGTATCAAGGGAGTGCAAAAGCTTCATGGAAGTGAATATTCCATTATTCCTGATCAGATTGAGGCAGGAACCTTTATGTTTGCGGCAGCAGCAACCAAGGGCGATATCCTGATTAAGAATGTGATTCCGAAGCATTTGGAGGCCTTTACTGCGAAGCTTCTGGAAATCGGTGCGCAGGTAGTAGAGTTTGATGATATGGTACGTGTAAAGGCGGATCGGAAATTGGGTAATTCCCATGTGAAGACCTTGGTGTATCCGGGCTTTTTGACCGATATGCAGCCCCAGATGACCACACTGCTGGCAATCTCCAAAGGAACCAGCATTGTTACAGAGAGCATATTTGAGAACCGCTTTAAATATGTAGACGAATTGACCCGTATGGGAGCTTCCATCAAGGTGGAGGGTAATACCGCCATTATTGAGGGTGTAGAGCGCCTTACCGGTGCCAGTTTATGTGCTCCGGATCTTCGCGGAGGTGTTGCTCTGGTTATGGCAGGATTGATGGCGGAGGGATATACCATTGTGGAGAACATCGAATTCATAGAGCGGGGATATGAGAAGTTTGAGTATAAGATGCAGCAATTGGGTGCGGCCATGGTAAAGGTGGATTCTACGGATATGAAAGCCATCAAAAAATTTAAGCTCAAGGTGGGCTGATAAAAAATCTGCTTGACGAACCCGGGCTTTCGTTATATCATGAACATAAATCTTGTTCCTGATATCCAGCTCCGATCGCATGCCTGCGAGCAAGCTCGCATCATGCTTACTACGATTTCGCCAGATAATGAATCAAGAGTAATTCATGATCTCACTGCTCCAATCCTGCGATTTGGGCTGGTTTGATTATGTTCATAAGTGGCAGAGCAGATATAATGTCTGCTGATATTATATCCCATTGTTACAAAGCACAGCAATTCAATTAAATAATTATTATTTCTCTTATTCAGAGTGACGGAGAGTAAGGCTCTATGAAGTCACGGCAACCCCATGCATGGAAGGTGCCAACCTGAGCGAGTAATCGAACAATAAGAGGATTTGATTAACCCTGATGTCAAGTCCGCATATTGCGGACTTATTTTTTTAACAAGAGGGGGGATTTGCCTCTTGCCGCGTTGTTGTTTAATCCGCATAGTGCGGAAGAATGGAGGAATTAATGCAAAAGAGATTATTTACGTCAGAATCAGTAACAGAAGGGCATCCGGATAAAATATGCGACCAGATATCGGATGCGGTTCTGGATGCGTTATTGGAGCAGGATCCCATGAGCAGGGTTGCCTGTGAAACAGCAATTACCACCGGCTTAGTGCTGGTGATGGGTGAGATAACAACGGAGGGTTATGTGGATATTCAGAGAATTGTCCGGGATACGATCCGCGAAATCGGCTATGACCATTCCGAATATGGTTTTGATGCCAATACCTGCGGTGTAATTGTAGCGTTGGACGAGCAGTCCAAGGACATTGCTCTGGGGGTGGATACCGCGCTTGAGGTGAAGGAGCATATCGCAGAGGATGAAGAGCTGTCTAAGATCGGTGCCGGAGATCAGGGTATGATGTTTGGCTATGCTTCCAATGAGACAGAGGAATACATGCCCTATCCCATCTCCCTTGCCCATAAACTGACCAGACAGCTTACCAAGGTAAGAAAGGAAAAAACTCTGCCTTACCTCAGACCGGACGGTAAGTCCCAGGTGACCGTGGAATATGATGATAACGGCAAGCCGATCCATCTGAATGCAGTGGTATTATCCACACAGCATAATGAAGAAATCTCTATTGAACAGCTGAGGAAGGATATTAGAAAATATGTCCTGGATGAGGTTCTTCCGCAGGAGTTGATTGATGAGAAGACCAAATTCTATATTAATCCCACCGGACGTTTTGTTATTGGAGGACCCAACGGAGACAGCGGACTTACCGGAAGAAAAATCATCGTAGATACCTACGGCGGTTATGCAAGACACGGCGGCGGAGCATTCTCAGGCAAGGATTGCACCAAGGTTGACCGTTCAGCCTCCTATGCTGCCCGCTATGTTGCAAAGAATATCGTAGCGGCAGGATTGGCAGACCGCTGTGAGATTCAGCTATCCTATGCCATCGGTGTGGCAGAGCCCACATCCATTATGCTGGATACCTTCGGAACCGGAAGGCTGCCGGAGGATGAGCTGGTGGCAATTGTCCGCAAGCATTTTGACCTTCGGCCTGCAGGCATCATTAAGATGCTGGATCTTCGCAGACCGATTTATAAACCGACAGCAGCGTATGGCCATTTCGGAAGACTGGATTTAGACCTTCCCTGGGAGAGAGCCGATAAATCTGAGGAATTGAAGCAGTATCTGAATTAGTAAAACAAATCATGCGAAATTATACGATTTGAAAAGACACGAAATGGGTTATAAGACCACTGATCAATCAGGTTACTGTACCGGTTGATTGCAGTGGTCTTTTTGCGCATATCATTATACACAAAGAGGAGAGTTACACTTCAGACTATGGCAAGACGAATAACAAGTTGATATTTGGGCATAATTATGCTAGAATAATGTACAAAGCAAGGAGGTGTTATTATGCCACAGATTAGACCAATTACAGATTTAAGAAATACAAGTGAAATTTCAGATGCCTGCCACGCAGTAAATGAACCTATCTTTATTACAAAGAACGGATATGGTGATCTGGTTGTGATGAGCATTGAAACCTATGAACAGATAGCAGAAGCCCATAGAATAGATGATGCCATTGCAGAAGCAGAGGCAGAATATCAGGCACAGGGAATTCTATTAGATGCTGCGGAAACTTTGTCAGGATTAAGGAGAAAATATCTTGGATAAATATCAGGTTAAGATGATGGCAAGAGCTGCTCGCGACCTGGATGAGATTTATAATTATATTTCAGATGAATTTAAGGAGATCGGAACAGCGGAGCATATAATTGACCTTTTAGAAGATGCAATTCTTGGTTTAGATAAGATGCCGTATCGGGGAGCAGTGCGAAGAGTAGGCGCTTTTGTGAATAAAGGATACTGTCAGTTATTTGTAAAGAGTTTTACAATCGTATACCGGATAAACGAAGCAAAAAAGACGGTTGCCATAGTAACTGTAAGATATACACCTAGTAGTTTTTAACGTTTAATATATTGTTAGGATTTGCTTATAAAACGAATTTATAAAGATATAAAACAAGTTATAAGAGCGGTAAGCCATGGGGAATGATAGAGCAGACAATACTGTAATCCTCCATGGCTTTTTGTAATATGTTTTACCGGGTATTTCATGGAATCTTTAGAAAGGTTAGATTAATTTTCTGTGCACATACTAAGATTAAGTGCTATAATGTACACGATGAGCAGATTAATCCATGCGATTCAAGGGATTGATCAAGCTTGCACTTATCAATCCCTTGAATTGCATGGATAAGTGCAACGTGAGCGAAGGCGTAAAAGCCTGAGCTAATAATCTGCATAACCATTTCGAAAGGAAACGGGTGAGTTTTTTGAGACTGAAGGACAGACTGTTAACAGCCTTCTTTATTATGATAGCAATGCCGATTATGCTGCTTTCCATTGCCGCGGGAACCATCATCAGCTTCCAGACGAATTCCATTCAGGAATCCTATGATGTGGAGGCGGATACCGTTCAGGTTATCACGAATCCCATCCAGATTCTGAACCGCCTGACCCGGGGGATCTATAATGAGATAAAGCTGACGGCACTTAAGGAGCCGCAGAAGCTGGAAAATGATGCTTTTATCCAGCACCTGAATGAAGAATTAATGAATCGGTATTCCTTTATCGCTCTGCGTAAGAATAGTGAATTTGTTTACACCGGCAACGAGGAAATGCTGGATGGGATCAAGGGCTCCCTGCAGAAGTTCGGTGAATATAATACAGATGTGGATGGTGGCATGTATGTCAATGGCAGGAAGCCTTTTCTCGTAAAATCCCAGGATTTTTATTTTACCGATGGCGCCGAAGGAACGATTTTTATCATTACGGATCTGAATACCCTGTTCCCCCAGATTAAGGCGCTGGCATCCCAGACACTGATTTCCTTCCTGCTGATATTGATATTTACCGCTATGATGCTGATGCTTTGGATTTACCGGGGGATACTAAAGCCGTTGAATATATTGAGAATCGGCATGACCCAGATTAAGGACGGAGATCTGGAGTATTCGGTGCAGTCTGAGACGGAGGATGAGATAGGACAGCTCTGTGAGGACTTTGAAGAAATGCGTATCCGGTTAAAGGAGCTGATTGATAACCGTTTAAAATATGAAGAGGATATCAAGGAGCTGATCAGTAATATTTCCCATGATCTAAAGACCCCGCTCACTGCAATCCAGGGTTATGCGGAGGGCTTGATTGACGGGGTTGCCGGCTCCCCTGAGAAGCAGGAGAAATACCTCCAGACCATACTGAGCAAGGCTAATGATATGGTCATCCTGGTGGATGAGTTAGCCTTTTATGCCAAGATTGACTGCAATACGATACCCTACTCCTTTAAGGAGATTAAGATCAGGGAATATTTTGATGACTGCATTGAAGAGATCAGCCTGGATCTGGAGGTCAGGAGCATTGAGGTCCAATACTATAATGAAATTGATCCTGAGACGAAGGTAGTGGCCGATGCGGAGCAGCTCAAGCGCGTCATCAATAATATTGTCGGCAATGCGGTAAAATATCTGGATAAATCAAAAGGGATCATACAGCTTCGATTGCATGATGTGGGTTCCCAGATCCAGATTGAGATTGAGGATAACGGTGCCGGTATTCCGAAGGCGGACATTCCTTATATCTTTGAGCGGTTTTACCGGGCGGATGCCTCAAGAAATTCCAAAAAGGGAGGAAGCGGCCTGGGATTAGCCATATCCAAGAAGATCATAGAAGATCATGGAGGCAAAATCTGGGCCACAAGTGAGCTGGGCTTGGGGACTACGATTCAGTTTACCTTGCGGAAAGCGGAAAGCAGCATCCGATAATTGATATGGATGAAAAATAGATAAGCTGCAGATTTATTGTGAAAGGAGCGTAACGATGAGCAGGCTGTTAATTATTGAAGATGAAGTGGCAATTGCCGAGCTGGAGAAGGATTATCTGGAGCTCAGCGGTTTTGATGTAGAGGTGGAGACAAACGGGGAAGTAGGGCTGAAGCGGGTGCTCTCCGAAGAATTTGATATGATTATTCTGGATTTGATGCTTCCCGGGGTGGATGGCTTTGAAATCTGCAAGAAAATCCGGGAAGTTAAAAATATTCCGGTTATTATGGTATCTGCAAAAAGAGACGATATTGATAAAATCCGTGGCCTGGGTCTGGGTGCGGATGACTATATGACAAAGCCCTTTAGTCCCAGTGAACTGGTAGCCAGGGTAAAAGCCCATCTTGCCAGATATGAAAGGCTGATCGGCTCCGGGATCAAGGAGAACGAGATAATCGAAATCCGGGGACTTAAGATAGATAGAACAGCAAGAAGAGTATTTCTGAACGGGGAAGAGAAGATCTTCACTACCAAGGAATTTGACCTCTTAACCTTTTTGGCGCAGAATCCAAACCATGTTTTTACGAAGGACGAGCTGTTCCGGGAAATCTGGGATATGGAATCCGTGGGAGACATTGCAACAGTTACGGTTCATATCAAGAAAATCCGGGAAAAGGTTGAATACAACACCTCGAAGCCCCAATATATCGAAACTATCTGGGGTGTGGGCTATCGTTTCAAGGTATGATCTCAACAGATCCGGTACCGCACCGAACGAAGTGAGTGTGTGCATGGACGCTTGACTATGGCATCGCGAAGATACGCCGTACGAAGTGAATGTTCGCATGCATTCGCATATGAAGATGAGTACACATTAACTGTACTATATGCCGATACCATGGAACCTGCGGACAAGGTAAAGGTATCGCATCTCTTGGAGGGAAACATGAACGAGGTATATATTCAAAAGGCTTTGGCGCTCAAGGCGTTGGCAGATCCCAACCGGCTGGTAATTTTAGAGCAGCTAAAAGACGGAGAGCAATGCGCCTGTAAGCTTCTGGAACAGCTTCGGATATCCCAGCCGACGCTGTCACATCATATGAAAATACTGTGTGAGGCAGGGCTGGTATGCTGCCGCAGGGATGGCAAATGGATTCATTACCGTCTGAATGGCATTAAATTTAAGGAACTTAGCAGGCTGCTAGAGGTTTTTGCAGCAGATAATGGCAGCTTGACAAATTCTTAACAAAATGCTACTATTATCTAGGCCAATTCAAAAGAATTTCTGATGGAAAGGCATAGGAAAATTATGAATCAAATCGTTCTGACTTCAGGCACATCCGGGGAAGAAGGCGATTGAAGCAGGCGCACACCTATTCCCTATGCTGTTATGGCATAGGGATTTTTTGAGTTAATCATTCAGGATTGTGAGGGTATTAGTATGGAGACAAGAATTGCTTTAATCGGTATTATTGTGGAGGATAATGACGCGGTGGAGCGTCTCAACGGATTGCTGCATGAGTATGGGCAATACATTATCGGCAGAATGGGAATTCCCTATCGGGAGAAAAACATTAATATCATCAGTGTAGTGATCAATGCGGAAGCAGATATCATAAGCACGCTGGCGGGGAAGCTGGGTATGATTAAGGGTGTGAATGTTAAGACGGTATATTCTAAAAAGTAATCAACTGAATGGGATAAAGTGTTTCTATCAATAATAACGAATAACAAAGGATAAGAAAAGGAGACGATTAATATGAAGAAATTTAGCTTGGTAATAGCACTGCTTTTTTGTATGCTGGCCCTGGCGGCATGTAAGAAGGAACCGGTATCCGTGGAGGAGGCAACCGTAACCCAGGCCCCTACTGCCACACCTACTCCGGAAGCAGCAATTCTGCCGGCAGAAAGTGAACCCGCCGGGAAAACGGAGCTTCGGATTGCAGCGTTAAAGGGACCGACAGCCATTGGCATGGTTAAAGTGATGGAGGACGCCTCGGCAGGGACTTCCGCCAATGATTATAATTTCACCATCGCAGGTACTGCGGATGAAATCAGTGCCGGGCTGGTAAAGGGAGAGTTAGATATTGCTGCCGTACCCTGCAATCTTGCATCTGTATTATATAATAAGACGAAAGGCCAGATTAAGCTGGCCGGAATTAATACACTGGGAGTTCTTTACATTGTTGAGACCGGGGACAGCATTCAGTCGGTGGAGGATTTAAAGGGTAAGACCATCTATTCCACCGGTTTAGGAACAACACCCCAGTATACACTGAATTATCTTCTTACCTCCCATGGAATTGATCCGGAGAAGGATGTAACAATTGAATATAAAACAGAAGCCACCGAGGTGGCAGCAATCCTCAGCCAGACCAAAGACGCGGTAGCCATGCTGCCTCAGCCCTATGTGACTACGGTTTTAATGAATAACGATAAGGTGAGGGTAGCACTAGATATAGCCAAGGAATGGGAAGCAGTCAGTGAGGACGGAAGTTCTGTAGTAACTGGAGTAGTTGTGGTCCGCAGTGATTTTCTGGAGAAGCATAAGGAAGCCTTTGATGTCTTCCTGGAAGAATATGCTGCTTCTACGGCATTTGTGAATGAGAACGTAGAAGCAGCATCCGCTCTGGTGGAAAAATTCGACATCTTTAAAGCTGCGGTAATCAAGAAGGCCATGCCTTATTGTAATATCACCCTGCTGCAGGGAGAAGAAATGAAGACGAAGGTGAGCGGTTATCTGAATGTTCTCTATAACCAGAACCCCCAGTCCGTGGGAGGTACGCTTCCGGCAGAAGATTTTTATTATATGAGATAGAGGATGGGAAGCAGCTTCTCATCGTAGGCAGCCTGGTATGGAGAAGGATACCGCTGTTTCGATAAATAGCACAAGGGAGGAAGGGCTGATATGGGAGCGCCGAAATCATTTCAGACACAGGGTAAATCATTTGTACGAAAGTTTACTGTCGCCTGCTTCTGGCTTCTGGTTTGGGAGCTGGTTAGCAGGAGCATTGGAAGCGAGATTTTGCTTGCCTCTCCGGCAGCGGTATTTGCTGCCCTGCTTGAGTTGGTTCAAAGCTTTGATTTCTGGCGGACCATCCTCTTTTCCTCCCTTCGTATTATTGCCGGCTTTTCAATGGCGCTTGCCGCAGGAACCCTGCTTGCGGCGTAGGCCTATCGTTTCCGGTTTGTCGGAGAACTGGTTTCTCCGCTGATGAGGATAATTAAGGCAATGCCGGTGGCATCCTTTATCATACTTGCTCTCGTTTGGATCAAATCCAGGAATCTATCCGTACTTATTTCCTTCCTTATGGTGGTGCCGATGATTTATTCCGGTGTACTTCAGGGGCTGCATACGGCCGACGAGAAGCTCCTGCAGATGGCGCAGGTCTTCCGGCTGGGGCTGCGTAGGAAGGCAGCTGCAATTTATATCCCTGCGGTAAAACCGTTTTTTCTGACCTCCATTACCGTGGGGCTGGGTTTTTGCTGGAAGGCAGGAATTGCGGCGGAGGTAATCGGCATTCCCTCCGGTTCCATTGGTGAGAAGCTCTATGAAGCCAAGCTGTATCTGATGACGAAGGAGCTGCTGGCCTGGACGGTTGTAATTATCCTGATCAGCGTAATCTTTGAAAAAGCGGTGCTTCTTCTGCTGCATACGGAAGGGAGGCAGTAATGGAGATACGGTTAATACATGTTAACAAAAGCTTTGGCAATCACCGGCTGTTTGCAGACCTGAATCTTGCGTTCCGGGAGGGAAGGATACATTGTCTCATGGGAGCCTCCGGCAGCGGGAAAACCACTCTCCTGTCCATGCTGATGGGACTGGAAAAGCCTGATTCGGGAGAAATCAAGGGAATGGAGGGAAAGCGGATTGCTGCGGTATTTCAGGAGGATCGGCTGGTTGAGCATTGGGACGGCGTGAAAAATGTGAAGCTGGCTTGTGCCCGAGCAATAACGAGGCAGGAAATAGCGGCGGAGTTAAAGGAGGTAGGGATTGACGAAGCCTGGGGTAAAGCGGTCAGGAATTTCAGCGGCGGCATGAGAAGAAGAGTTGCGATTGTCCGAGCCCTGCTGGCGGAGAGTGATATTCTGATCCTGGATGAACCGTTCAAGGGATTGGATGAGCAGACGAAAATGCTGGTCATGGCCTATGTTAAGAAGAAGACTCAGGGGAAGACCGTGATTTTGGTTACGCATGATAAGGAAGAGGCAAAGGAATTGGGCGCTGAGCTGAGTGTTCTTTAATCCGGATACTGTTATGCTTGAGGAATGATTAAGATAAACTTCAGAATCGGAAGTTATGTCGTGGATGTCCCTAAACATCTTAAGGATCACAGATGGATTTATTTGGTGGAGCTATTTCAGGCAGAGAATGTTTCTTATGGTTGTTTTTTTCGCTGTTTTCAGATATAATACTGTATTATTCATAAAGCCGATCAAAGGAAGGCTTCGTTAACAGACAGTAACGGGGTACGAAGGAAAGAGGTAAAAATTCATGCATATAACGATTACAGGTAATCTGGGTAGCGGTAAATCCACCATATGCAAGCTGCTGAATGAGAAATACCAATATGAAATATATTCTACAGGGAAGGTTCAGAGAGAGCTGGCCCGTCAGATGAATATGACAACGCTGGAATTAAACCAGCTGATGTGTTCGGATAAGAAATACGATAAGATGATCGATGACGAGACAGCAAGGATATCCAGAGAGAACCGGGAAAAGGATATCATCTTTGATTCCCGGCTGGCATGGCATTTCGTTGAGCATTCCTTCAAGGTCTTTGTATCCGTGAGCCTGGAGGTGGCAGCAGAGCGTGTTATGAACGACCAGCGCGGCGCCGAAGAGAAATACAGCTCCCTGGAGGAAGCAAAGAAGCTGCTGGCGGAACGTGCCGCAACAGAGAGGGTGCGCTACAAGGATATCTATAATCTGAATTATATGGATTTTTCCAACTATAATCTGATCATTGACAGTACTTATTGCACACCGGATAAGATTGTGGAGATCATTTTAAAGGAAGCAAGGCTTTATGAGGAACAGTATCGCAGCGGCAGGAAAGAAACCTCAAAAATGCTGGTATCTCCCCTGCGTCTGGTGAAGGAGGAGGTTTCAGCGGAGGACAGGCTGGAGCTGGAGGCCTTGGTCGAGGAATATTCCCATGGAATCTATGCAATAGACCGGACGGTAACGGTATCGAAGCAGGAGGATGATTATCTTGTGCAGGAAGGGCTCCCCTTTGCGAAAGCAGCCTATCTGGCACAGGTACCCTATGTCCCGATTGAAACGGTAAAATAAAAAAGTTACAGTTCAGTCTGCGGCATCCCATGTCCCTTTAAAAGTATTATTTTTGAAAGAGCGAGAAGTATTTCCTTGGTTGAAACTTTTATAATTTGATAATTTTAGCTTTATTTTTACAAGTATTCCCCGAGGATATTAATATAGCTTTGACAGACAATAATCACAGGAGAGTTCATTTTAAAATGAATTCTCTTTTTGATTCTAATGTAATTTCATCAGTCAAAGGGGGGCTATCGCTTGAAATCCGTATGGGAAAAATTAATGAGAATAAAGGGTCCTATTCTGCTGGTACTTATCACCGTAGCGGTATACCTGAGCTTTAAGTATCTTCTTGGACTGATTCTGCCGTTTCTGGTTGCGTATTTTCTGGCGTGGATCATTCGGCCGGTGACAGAAACCCTATACCGCCGATTTAAGCTGCCGCGCATTATCGGAGGAACGGCGGCACTGCTCCTGCTGTTTGCAGTGTTTGGGACCAGCATCGTCCTGCTGGTTAATATTCTGGTCAAACAGGCAATCGCCTTCATCCGCAATGTCCCTGTGTATCTTAGCCTGATTGCAAACAGGCTGGATCATATCTGCAAGGGCTGCGACGACCTCTTCGGCCTGGATGACGGAACACTTCGGGGTATGGTAGATGATAATCTGAAGCAGCTTCTGAACCGGATAAAGAATAATCTGATGCCTCAGATTACGGAGCATACCATATCCTTAACCATCTGGATGGTGGCTTTTATTGGTGTTTTGCTGATTATTTTCGTGTCAGCGGTGCTGATTGCCAAGGATTTGCCCGGATTTCAGGAAAAGTACAGCAAACACAACCTGTATAAGGACTTCCACCGGATTACGAGTAAGCTGTCTGATGCAGGGATTGCCTTTTTGCGCTCCCAGGTCATTATCATGCTGGTGGTGGCAGTGATTTGTGTATTCGGTCTGACTCTGCTTGGAAATGAGTATGCGGTGCTGGCGGGCGTAGGAATCGCAGTTTTGGATGCACTGCCTTTCATCGGCAGCGGTATGGTATTCATTCCCTGGGCTGTGATCATGCTGATGAACAGCAATATTTATGCAGCAGCAATATTAATTACGATCTATCTTCTATGCCAGATTATTCGTGAGGTGCTGGAGCCGAAGCTGATCGGCAACCGGATCGGAATAAAGCCTCTGTATACACTAATCTCCATGTATATCGGATTAAAGCTATTCTCGGTGGCGGGGTTTATCCTCGGGCCTGTCGGGCTGGTGATTATTATAACCGTCTTTAAAGTAGTAAATGAGAAAACCCAGGAGGTTGCAAATCCAAAAGAGATTACTTATAATGAAGATTAAGAGGAATGCAGAAGCGTAAGCCGCAAGACGGCAGACGGAACGGAGATCGAAATGAAGAGGGGAAACAAGGGAAAACAGTGAAATATATGGCCGGACATCTGAAGAAGGATACCCGGCGATACATAAGATATATCAATGCAAAAATAATTTGGCTGCCAATTTAGTTTGGGAGGAATGCTATGGGTGCAATGATGAAAAGCCTTCTGGGAGACGGTCCGTATCCGTATCCGATTTCCGACATGAACGGAAAATGTGGTATCGATTCCTTTTTGGGACAGGGAATGATAGTTCTGTCTACAACCAGCCCTATCATCATGCCCAGAGGAAGCCATGCTCACCAAAGCTACGAGTTTTTAATTCCGTCAACCGATATGCCAAATACAATGATTGGCAAAAAAATCACTGGTTTTAAGAAGAACAGACTGATTCCAATCAACTCGGAGCAGCCGCACGGACCCATGAAAGAGATATCGGAATGCAGCCTGATCGGAATACATATACAAAGTACGATATTGAATGATATTTCCCATCAATTTTGCAAAAAGAGGGACATTGTCTTTGATAATGAAGGGATGACTATTGACCATGAGATTCCTTTGTTAATCAACATGTTTATGGAAGAGACGAAAAATTCACAAGCCGGCAGCGAATTCATACAGCAAAATATTGTGAACCTGATCGTAATCAATTTACTTAGACGATCTGCAAGCAATATCCCAAAGCTGATGCTGGAAAAAAACTACTATGAACGTGATAATATTAAAAGAGCAGCGGATTATCTGAAAGAGGAATACAATAATGAATTTTCTCTTGAAGATGTAGCCCGGGTAGCAAATCTGAGCCAGTACCATTTTATTCGTGCGTTTAAAGCTGCAACCGGCAAAACACCCTATGATTATTTGCTGGATATAAAAATAAATAAATCCAAGGAGCTGTTAAATCTTAGAAAATTTACGATAACAGAAGTCTGTTTTATGTGCGGCTTTCATAGTCCCGGGCATTTTTCGGCGGTATTTAAAAGGAAGGTGGGTATCCTGCCTTCCCAGTATAAAAAAGGGATCGAAAGCAATTAAAACAGCGAAAAACCATTCGCGGATTGCGAATGTCCGCTTCACACAGCAATAAAATAAAAGGATACCGCAATAAAGCCAAATGAAACCGCAATATGTTTTAAGCTTTCATATAATCAAAATGCTATAATTGGAATATATGTACCTGATCTATGGTTAAGGTCGTATAAAACGATGGATTGTATAAGGAGGGCTTAACTATGTTTCGAAGCACAAAGCGGATCATTGTATTTTTATCTATGATATTGATGTCTACCCTTTTGTTTTCCTCAAACAAGGCATTTGCTGAAGAGGATTATACGGATGGGGAGACCGATGATGTATCGGAGGATACAGCAGAGGAGGATTCGGAGGAAGCGTCAGACGACCAGGACGAGGCTTCCAAAGGGCGCGCAGACCTGGGCGGCTATAAGGGCCTTGTAGCACATTGGAAGTTTGACGGTGATTTGACGGATGCTTCAAAGTTCAAAAATGATGGTGTTGCCGTAGGCGGCAAAAGCGGATTTACCTTTGTAGATTCCGTAGTTGGGAAAGGCGTAAAGCTTGACGGTAAGAGTTATATTGAAGTCAAGGACAGTGATTCCCTGGATCTTAGTAAAGCGTTTACTTTCTCCTTCTGGGTATATAAGGATGACTCAAGAAAGAAGGACGAATGGGATGGTGGTATACCATATATCATCAAGACTCCGGAGGAAGATAAAGAAATTCCTTATGGTGTGTATGAATGGTGGAGGATGACCCCCGGATTTACTTACTATGATGGAGATTACGCCGGTGATATTCATGCGGAAAAGCAGCTGGACATTCAAAAGTGGACTTTATTATCCGTTACCTATGACGGTAAGACAGTGAAAATATACCGTGATAAAGAGCTGGTAAAAAGTGAGCTGAAGGATATTGTATTAGCGCGTTCGTTTAATCCTCTGTATATCGGCTTCGGGCATTTTATGACTACGGATAATTACTTTAAGGGCGTTCTGGATGATATGAGGATCTACAATCTGGCACTGACCTATAGCGAGATTGAAGATCTCTATGATGATGCTGCGAAGGGCTCCGGAAAGACATTAACTCAGAAGCCGAATCAGCTGGTTGCTTATTATAAATTTGATGATAATCTGGATGATTTGTCTAAATTTAGAAACAATGGAGTTGCAATAAAAGCAAGTAATTTTAAATATGTAAATGGTATGGCGGGAAAAGCCGTCAAATTTAACGGCGCCAGCTATATTGAGGTAAAGGACAGCGATGCTTTGGATCTTGACAGGGGCTTTACCATCGGAACGTGGATTTATCTGGACAAGACAAAGAGTGAAACGCAGCCGATCTTCTACAAGTATGGTGAAAGTCATGAAAAGAATGAGAACTCGTATAGTCTGCATTATTGGAGTGAAAGCGGTGAGTCAAGACTTAACCTGTCTGACTTTGAAGCGGGGGGAGGAGATTTCCAGAACGCTACCTTCTACCTGTATGATATCAAGGAAGTCATGAATGGCAGGTGGTTTTACTATACAGCAACCTATCAAGGCAGTGATCCATATGCCGAAACATCTGCGAAGGATGCCGGCATGCTTAAACAATATATCAATGGGCGACTGGTAAAATCTGAGGAATTTGATAGCAACATTGCTCATTCCAGCGGTCCTCTATGGATCGGCGGATCGACGGATGGTGTTTATTTTAAGGGAAAAATGGATGAATTCCGGATTTATAACTATTCCATGACACCGGCTCAGGTAAAAGAGTTATATAATATGCGGGATCGCCTGGAAGTGCTTTCTATGGATAAGAAGGTGAAATTCTCCTCGTTAAAGCCAAAGCAAACGATACAGCTGGAGGTTAATTTGTTGACTCATTTATTCACCCCCACCGATAATGAAGCGACGGGTGGCAAGGATGAGCTAAAGAAGCAGACGGTTACAACGAAAACCACTTTTAAATCAAATAATACGAAAGTGGCAACCGTATCAGGTCAGGGTGTTCTAACCACGGTAGGAAAAGGGAAAGCGATCATAACTGTTACCTATGGAAGCTACTCACAGGAAGTAGCGATTGTGGTAAAGTAGCTGGTGAATATTCCGAAAAGTGGCGGCTTGTCAAAATGCTATGGAAAGGGAAAGAAATTGTAACAAATAAAATGGAAATATTATTCAAATAGACATAGGCGGAAGTGTAACAAATGCATAGAAGTGCTCAGAATAACCGCTTGACAAAGCGGTTATTCTGGCATACAATTAGCCTGATATCATCAGGAGCCGGCTTTGCTGGCGTTTATTGATTCTCTAATCAGGATAGGGTTGAAGCTGATGAGTGCGTAGAAGAGGAATAGTAGATTATTGTCGTATTTCCAGAGAGAGAAGCAGCGGTGGAAGCTTCTTATAGCGAGATAGTCAAACCGGCCTTGGAGCATTGTGTGAAAGGAGCTGAAGTTCCCCGAAATACAACGTATACCGGCGTTAACGGAAGGAAAGAGAGCTGTCTTATGCGACAGTTAATTAGGGTGGTACCGCCGAGTCCTTCGGTCCCTTACGGATAGAAGGGCTTTTTTGTTGTTTAAAAACAGGAATAAAATAAGAATTAAAGGAGAGAAGCTATGGCACAGGATAAGAAGCTGGTTGAGGCGATAACCTCGATGGAGGTGGACTTTGCCCAGTGGTACACAGATGTTGTTAAGAAAGCGGAGTTGATTGAATACTCCAGCGTAAGAGGCTGTATGATTCTTCGCCCTCTCGGATATGCAATCTGGGAGAATATCCAGAGACAGCTGGATGCGGATTTTAAGGCAACCGGAGTGGAGAATGTATATATGCCCATGTTTATACCGGAAAGCCTGTTACAGAAGGAGAAGGACCATGTAGAAGGCTTTGCGCCGGAGGTTGCCTGGGTAACTCATGGCGGAGGAGAGCCTCTTCAGGAGAGAATGTGCGTAAGACCCACCTCCGAGACGCTGTTTTGCGAATTTTACTCCAAGATTATTCAATCCCATCGGGATCTGCCGAAATTATATAATCAATGGTGCTCGGTAGTACGTTGGGAGAAGACGACCAGACCCTTCCTCCGTTCGATGGAATTTTTGTGGCAGGAGGGACATACCGCTCATGCTACCGCAGAGGAGGCGGAGGAGAGAACAATCCAGATGCTGGATGTTTATGCGGATTTCTGCGAGAGAGTTCTTGCAATTCCTATGATTAAAGGACGTAAGTCAGAGAAGGAAAAGTTTGCGGGTGCCCACGCGACCTACACCATTGAAGCATTGATGCATGACGGCAAGGCTTTGCAGTCCGGAACAAGCCATAATTTCGGTGATGGCTTCGCCCATGCCTTTGACATTAAATATACGGATAAGAACAATACCCTGCAGCATGTCCATCAAACCTCCTGGGGTATGTCCACCAGAATTATCGGGGCCATCATAATGGTACACGGAGATGACAGCGGTCTGGTGCTGCCGCCCAGAATTGCACCTACCCAGATTATGATTATCCCGATTAACCAGAATAAAGAAGGGGTTCTTGATAAAGCATATGAATTAAAGCAGAAGCTGACCTCCTTTAAGGTTAAGGTGGATGATTCTGATAAGAGCCCAGGCTGGAAGTTCAGCGAGCAGGAGATGCGTGGTATTCCGATTCGTGTGGAGATTGGACCTAAGGATATTGAGGCAAATCAAGCAGTCATCGTCCGCAGAGATACCAGAGAGAAGATTGTCGTATCCTTGGATGAGATTGAAGAGAAAGCAGGCGAAATCTTAGAGAGGATGCAATCTGAGATGCTGGAGCGTGCGAGAAATCATCGTGATACTCATACCTATACCGCCACCACGATGGAGGAGTTTGAGAAGACAGTCGCAGAGAAACCGGGATTTGTAAAAGCGATGTGGTGTCAGGATGAGGCTTGTGAGAAGGAAATTAAGGATAAAACAGGAGCAACCTCTCGTTGTATGCCTTTCGAACAGGAGCAGCTTTCCGAGACCTGTGTATGCTGTGGTAAACCGGCAAAGGTTATGACGTACTGGGGCAAAGCATACTAAAGAAAATATGATCTGTACAGCATTTGTTACTTGGAGAAATAGGCATTATATCTGGGGCGAAGTAGTGCTGTACAGATTTTTTTAGTAGCATAATAATATTTACCCGTAATGTAGAATTAGAAGTAGATATACCGTCAAGCATCTGTGTAAGGAGTATCATTTATCACAAAGTACCTATCTGTATTATGATAGTAACAGACTTGCATTAGGGATGGTGCTTTGCTATAATCGGTATAGCTTTTAGAAAAGGAGTCTACCCATGAATTTTCATATACCCCAAAAAGTGAATGATATTATTGAAGAATTAATGCAACATGGCTATGAGGCCTATGCAGTCGGTGGTTGTGTACGGGATATGGTTCTGGGCAGAGAGCCGGAGGATTGGGATATTACGACCTCGGCAACTCCCTATGAGGTAAAAAAGATATTCCGAAGGACGGTGGATACAGGAATTGTTCACGGAACCGTAACAGTTTTAGTAGACAAAGAACATTTTGAGGTTACGACCTACCGTCTAGACGGAGAATATGAGGATAATCGACATCCGAAGCAGGTAGAGTTCACCTCCAGCCTTGCAGAGGACTTAAAGCGAAGGGATTTTACCATTAATGCCATGGCATATAATGAGAAGGAAGGCTTCATTGATCTCTTTGGCGGGATGGAGGATCTGAAGAGGGGATTGATCCGGTGTGTCGGTAGTGCAGAGGAGCGTTTTGATGAAGATGCTCTGCGTATTCTTCGGGCTGTCCGCTTCTCTGCTCAGCTTGGGTTTACTATCGAGGAGCTTACTCT
>JAEZFH010000406.1 GCA_023437885.1 Bacillota bacterium
GCTTGGTATCTGCAATGGTTTTCAAGCCTAAATCAAGCTGGGACTGGTGCCTTACGGGGAAATTACACCTCAGCAGGGGAATTCTCCAACCTTGACTACAAATCATATCGGGCGGCACATCTCGAAATCCGTATATACGAAGGTTGTTTCAATCAAATCTCCCTGGCTGAGGAAGGCAGAGCTTGGGGGCATGTACGCCATACCGGCCTCCCATGGGGAAGGGCGATTTGTGGCAAATGAGGAATGGATTAAGAGATTGTTCGAGAATGGCCAGGTGGCAACTCAGTATGTGGATTTGAATGGAAATCCCACGATGGAGGAGGATTATAATCCCAATGGCTCCTATTATGCAATTGAGGGTATAACCAGCCCGGACGGAAGGGTATTTGGCAAGATGGCGCATTCCGAGCGCCGCGGTCCCTACGTAGCCGTTAACATTACCGGGAATCAGAACCAGCAAATCTTTGAATCCGGCGTGGCTTACTTTGGAGCGTGAGATAAAGCAGACTCAGTTGGCAGTAATTAGGCGGTATTGCCTAAGACCGTGCTAATTTCTTCTCTTCATATTGTAAAAGGAATAGAGTGCTGGAAGCGGTTTGTTTTCAGCACTCTATTCCTTTGGACCACGGAGTGTGTCTTGGCGGATTCTCAAAGCTTGCTTCGAGTTGCTATTCCATCGGACGCAACTTCATATATAATAAGCATAAAAAAACAGAACCTTCGTGTAATTAAGAAGGTTCTGTTACAAATGTGGGAGTAGCTGGCAGTTTTAATAGATGGTGATATGGCTGTAAGCTGTATTGATGCAAAAGTCTACAATCGCCATCCCCATGGCGAAGAAGGTCAGCAGGATAATCAATGCAAAGGCGGTTTTGTCATAAAGTAATTTATTTTCCTGTTGTCTGAAATTGGAAATCAGGATCTCTCCTCCCAGGAAGAGAAAGAGGATGGGCCAAAGCCGGAATATCAGGTCATAGGTCATGCCCGGTATAAATAACCGAAGCAGAAAGAGAATACCGAAGATAATCAGCATACCGCCAAGGGTAACAGTACCCACTCGATGAATCTTTGTCATTACTGCATCCCTCCCTTATCCTCAAGGAATTTATTCCGGTCAACGGAATCCAGATCCTGCTTCTTACCGCGGATCAGATAAATTCCGAATGCGATGATGGCACAAGCCACAAAAAGCTGAGGAATGAGATTGCCGAACCGGTGCAGGAAAGAGTATGCGAAACGAGGAAGTACAGATCCAAGGATATCGACAAAGTTATTCCACAGGATACTAAGTCCGATTACAATTAATACGACGGCCAATATATAGCGGTATTTATCCTGAATCTCCTTCGCCTTTGCTTTGGCATATTCGGGAAGGATGACAAAATCATCCTCCATGGCATAGAACTCGTCATCCGGCATGGACCGCAGGTTGTGAGTATCAAAAAATGCATAAAACCAGATAATCGGCATTAAAAACATCAGGGGGCCAAGTCCTAACCAGGTGGATAAAAATATGGTCAAGAAAAAGAAGGCCATTAAGCTGCTGCCGCGCTTCATAAATCCCATATACATCTGGCCTGCACCTGGCAGCAGGGAAAAACAAAAGGTTAAAAAGTTACTTTTCTTTCTGATCATAATCAGTTACCTCCATTTTGATAATGTTATTGGAGAAGTCCAACATATTCTTACTGATGTTATTCATCTTATCCCTGATGGTATCGGTTATGGAAATACGGTCCTCTTCGGAAAGCTTAACCGGCCTGTAGTTCTCCGGATTGGAGAGAGTGCTGGAGAAATTCATGCTCATAAGCAATAAGGCTATGGCGGCTACTGCTGCGGTCCCTACCTTGACGCTGTAGAAGAATAGCTGCAGCCGTTTCGAGGCCTCTCTTGACTTTATAGCAATTTGTACCTCGGGTCTCTTTGCTGCCTTCAAAATATTTTCTTTCATATCCCTCGGGGCAGGGAGGATCTCCTCCGCCATAAAGGCTGCCAACTGGTCAGAACAATAATTACAGGAGCATAAATGCTCTAAAAAGGCTTCCTGCTCTTTGGCAGTCATAGATTCTTTGGAAAATGCGGTGAATTCTTCCTGCGAGACATGTCTCGCATTAGATACGTGTGGTTCGTTATTCATTGATCAATGCCCCCTTCCGATATGTTTTTTGTAACATCGCCCTTGCCCGGTAAATCTGAGTTTGGACAGTTTTTAAATTCTTGCCGGTGTTGGCTGCAATTTCCGCTGCCGTCAGCTCCCGGTAAAAATAATCGAATGCTATTTCTCGATATGGTGATTTTAAATTGCTGCATCGTTCGGATAGCTGCCGCTTTAACTCCAGCTCAAGAATGTTATCCTCGGGAGAAGGCTCCTTATCCTTTTGCGTGAGAAAGTACTCTTCCTCGGTAGGAATACTGCGATGTTCGGCCCGTTTGATAAAATCCAGGCATTTGTTGGTTGCAATACGGCAAAGCCAGGCTTTTTCATATTGGCGGTCGAAGGTGGGCAGGTGCTTATAGGCGGAAAGGAAGGTCTCTTGGGCCAGATCTTCTGCATCGAAATAATCTTTTACGATTTTATAACAGATAGAGAATATTAAGTTTTGATAGGTATCGATCAGATACTCATAATATTGCTCGGTATTAATTAGTTCCGCCTCCCTTCACCCTACAATTATAATAACGGAAACCGTTTCGGAATATCTTCAATATTTTTCGGATATTTAAAAAAATATTTCCTTCCACGGATGATGATCATATCGGAATGATCTTTTGCCAGATGCCCGTGCCAAGACTGTTACAGTATACTATACCAGCTTTGCCATACACCTTTTAGAGCCCAAACGAAAAAAAGAGGCAGTCTGGTTGAATAAAAGCAAGGATAATAGAAATAAAAATACAATTAGAATTAATTTGAAAAGCTTCTTCATAGTTCCCTCCATTCATGATGCCATGCCAGGCATCGAAAACAACAAATCCTTGGGCTGCCCAATTGCCCGTCCGATTCATGAAAACGAGGGATGGAGGATTTTATCTTCAAAAATATATAAAAACAGTTTCAATCATTTCCTTCTTAATTGTTATACCATAGGATAGCTTTAATAACATGGTATAACATATTATAGCTTGCTGCATCATGGTATATCCAATTGTAGCATAATACATTCCAGGCAATTGGACAATAGTTTTCGATGCAAGGTAAGTTGCGCTCCTGCCGTATTCGGTGCCGGTTCAGAGTTCTCTTGCACTTCCCGCAGCATTGTGATAAATTTAGAAAAGGAAATAAAAGTGTGAGAAATGTTTGACATACCGCAAAGCGGCAACATGGAGGCGGCGATGAGAAAATCCTTCAGGGAGAAGCTATTACGGGATACTGGAATTGGAGGAAACAGGAGTACGCTGTGTGCAGGGGGCGTTGATCTGCAGACTCTGAATTCATACCGATTTAAGGCTGAGGGTGTAACAAATAATAATATACGGAATGGTGATAAAATGCTGGAAGTAAAGTTCTATGATCAGGTAGAGGACGAGCTGCTCAAGTTTGTAGTAATCGCAGCCAGAATGAATGAAAAGTGGGTGTTTTGCAAACATAAGCAGAGAGATACCTACGAGCTTCCCGGAGGACACCGGGAACCGGGAGAAGATATCCTGGATACGGCACACAGAGAATTGAAGGAAGAAACCGGAGCAATGGAGTATGAGCTTACTCCGGTATCCGTATACAGTGTCAGAATCACAGAGGAGAGCAGCTTGCAGGAGGAAACTTTTGGTTTGCTCTGCTTTGCCCGGATACATAGTCTGGGACCCCTGCCGGCCTATGAGATGGAATGTGTGGAGCTCATGGAGCAAATGCCGGAGGAATGCACATATCCATTGATACAGCCGAGATTGCTGGAAAAGATAAAAAGCTTTCTGGCTTCCTGACAGCAGTGAAGTTTCGAACGGGAGCAGGTCTGAGTAAACGCTGTTATATTCAGTTACTTTTCTGGAGCGGTCAGACCTTTGAAGATAATTTGAAACCGGTAGGAAAATATAAGGCAGCCGAAGCACGATATACGGAAGTGAAGCAAATAAATACAGCGGATTTGACCCGTTGGCTGGACAAGTCAAAAGCAATTCAGTGGGATTATAAAAACCTGGTAAAACGCCAAGGGATACTGGAGCGGCTGAAGTGATATTAACGATAGAGAACCAAAATCATACTATACAAGGAGCTTAAATTATGAATACGATGGATTATATTATTAAGACACTGGAGGAACTGGTTAATATTCCCAGCCCCTCCGGCTATACCCGCGAGGTAATGGAATTTATTCGAAACGAAGCCCGGAGCTTCGGATATGCAAGCGAGTATAACCAAAGAGGTGGATTGATCATTTCGGTGGAGGGCAGGGGTGAGCAGACCCTTGGACTCTCTGCCCATGTAGATACCCTGGGAGCGATGGTCCGCTCCGTTGATTCGGAAGGAACGCTGAGGTTCACCTTAATCGGCGGATATACCATGCATAGTGTGGAAGGGGCTTATTGCAGAATTCATACCAGGGACGGAAGAACTTATACGGGAACCATACTGATTAAGAGCTCTTCCGTACACAGCTACGATGATGCCAGAACAATAGAGCGTACCGACAGGAATATGCTGATCCGGATCGACGAACCGGTGAAGACAAAGGAGGATGTGCTTGCACTGGGCATTAACAGCGGGGATTATGTCAGCTTTGATGCAAAGTTCCAATATACCGAGAAGGGCTTTATCAAATCCAGACATCTGGACGATAAAGCATCTGTGGCGGTACTGCTTGGCATGCTCCGGGAAATGAGTGAACAGAAAGCCATACCGGAGAATTCTCTGAAGCTGCTCATCAGCAACTATGAGGAGGTAGGCTACGGTGCCAGCTGCCTGCCCGGTGAGATCAAAGAATTCCTGGCAGTGGATATGGGTGCGGTAGGTGACGATCTGAATGGAAGCGAATACTGTGTCACCATCTGTGCCAAGGATTCCTCGGGACCCTACGATTATGAGATGACAAACCGCCTGATTGCTCTGTCAAAGGAGCACGGAGTGGATTATGTTGTGGACATCTTCCCTCATTACGCCTCCGATGTATCCTGTGCACTCCGTGCGGGCAATGATATCCGGGGAGCTTTGATCGGACAGGGAGTTCATGCTTCCCATGGAATGGAGCGCACGCACATATCCGGTCTGGAGAATACCCTAAAGCTGCTAAAAGCATATATCGGTATTCTATATACATCCTCAGAAATGGAAATCAAATAAAAACAAATAAAAACAACAAAAACATCGGATATTTATATTGACTGTCCCCTTAATTAATGTTAAAATTCAAGCAAACAACACAAATACAAACAAAAACAACATTGGTGGAGGCTATATGATTAAATCCGAAGAAGAAATAAAAATTGAAATCTGTGAGATTGGTAAGAGAATCTATAATAAAGGAATGGTTGCATCCAATGACGGTAACATCTCTGTTAAAATCAGCGAAAATGAGTTCCTATGTACCCCGACTGGTGTAAGCAAGGGATTTATGACGCCTGAGTATATCTGCAAGGTGGATAAGGAAGGCAGGGTAATCGAGGCGAATCCCGGCTACAAGCCTTCCTCCGAGATTAAGATGCATATGAGAGTATATAAGGAGAGACCGGATGTGGTATCGGTGGTACATGCCCATCCGATGTACGCTACCGGCTTTGCCATCGCAGGAATACCGCTTACCCAGCCGATTATGCCTGAGGCGGTGATTACTCTTGGCAGTGTGCCAATCGCGGAATATGGCACCCCTTCCACCGAGGAGATTCCGGATGCGGTATCCAAATACCTTCCTTACTATGATGCGGTTTTACTTGAGAATCACGGTGCACTAACCTACGGGGACTCTCTCCTGAATGCATACCATAAGATGGAATCGGTTGAATTTTATGCACAGCTTCTGTATATTGCCAGGCAATTAGGCGGACCGAAGGAATTATCCGAGGAACAGGTTCAGAAATTATATGGGATCCGGAGACAGTTTGGGATGACCGGCCGGCATCCAGCCGATTTCTGCAAGGAAGAAATTCAAATAGATAAATGAGGTGCAGCATGAGCAGGTATTATCTGGCAGTAGATATCGGTGCCTCCAGCGGCCGGCATATCCTGGGATGGCTGGAGGATGGAAAGCTGAAAACAGAAGAGGTGTACCGCTTTCATAATGGATTAACAAAACGGGGAGGACATCTGTGCTGGGATTTTGACCAGTTATTCCGGGAAATAGTAGCCGGAATGAAGTATTGCAGGGAAATAGGAAAATGTCCCGTGAGTATCGGTATCGATACCTGGGGTGTAGATTTTGTATTGCTGGATGATAAGGACCGGCTTCTGGGAGATACGGTCGGCTATCGTGACCATAGAACGGAAGGGATGGATGATAAGGTTTACCAGATCATTCCGGAAAAGGAACTGTACGGCAGAAACGGAATTTCGAAGGCGATCTTTAACAGCATCTATCAGCTGTATGCCATTAAAGAGGAGAAGCCGGAGCATTTGGAGAAGGCAAGAGCTTATCTTATGACACCGGAGTATTTTAACTTCCTTTTAACGGGAGTGAAGCAGGCGGAATATACCATAGCAACCACATCCCAATTGATTGATGCAAGGTCCAGAGATTGGGATTATGAGCTCATGGACCGGCTTGGATTTTCGAGGGATATCTTCATGCCCATTCATATGCCCGGATCAGAGGTTGGAAATCTGAAGCCTGAATTGGTTGAGGAAATCGGATATGATCTGAAGGTGGTGCTGGTGGGAAGCCATGATACGGCATCCGCAGTGGTATCTGTTCCGGCAGCAGGAGAGGATGTTCTCTATATCAGCTCCGGAACCTGGTCTCTGATGGGAGTGGAGCGTACCGAGCCGGATCTTAGCAGTTGGAGCCAGGAACATAATTTTACCAATGAGGGCGGGTATGATTACCGATTCCGATACCTGAAGAATATTATGGGCTTGTGGATGATACAATCCGTTCGCCATGAAGTGAAGGACGGATGCTTTGGCAAGGAGTATTCCGGATATAAGAGCTTTGGAACAGGGTATTCCGGAGATGAAAGCTCTGGAATGGAGCTTTCGTTTGAGCAGCTTTGTACCATGGCAGAAGCAAACAGTGATTTCAAAAGCCGTGTTGATGTAAATGATATCTCCTTCCTGTCTCCGGGCAGTATGACGGAGGCAATTAACGGATATCTGACCAGAACCGGGCAGCCTCTTCCGAAGGATGTGGGGCAGCTGTCAGCCTGCATCTATCAGAGCCTGGCAGAATGCTATGCAGGGACGGTGAAGGAGCTGGAAGAGATTACAGGGAAGGTTTATCCGGAGATACATATTGTTGGGGGAGGCTCCAATGCGGATTATCTGAACCGTCTGACAGCCGAGAAGACCGGTAAGGCCGTATATGCCGGCCCTGCGGAAGCTACGGCAATCGGCAATATAGCCGTCCAGATGCTCAGCCAGGGTGTGTTTGGGAATTTATCCCAGGCCAGGGGCTGTATCTACCGCTCTTTTGATATCAAAGAATATAAAGCAAATTAATAGTTAATACCATATCTGTAAGAGCCCGTGGAGTTGTGGCACTACGTGCCAGGACGCGAGCTCCCTCCGGTTGGTGCTGGTATATTATCTGTTAACATAATACTATGTCCGCCAGCGTTCATGGTATGTGGAACAGCGTGACGTTATGCGCACTCGTTCTGCCTGGAGCAGGAATTATGTCTGACGACATTATGCGCATGAAATTATGAACTTTCATACCGCTTCTTGACAAGAAGCCCAAACAAAGTTACAATAATGAAGATAAATATAGCTTACTTCTAATTTCCGTCCCTATATAACTGATAAAATAGTCTGCCTGGCTGTTAGCATTATGCTGCTGAGCAGATTATTTTATCGTTCAGATATAGGGACTTTCATATGTTTTTTGAGAAAACAACGATAATTCGGGAAATACAAATAAAGACAAAATCGATGCTCTCGGGATTTTGAGAAGCCTTTCTGGCTGCTTCCGTCTTTGCTTCTGTGGAGTGCGCAATTACAGTGTAATAGCAGAAAGAAAGCTGTGATGCTCCTTGATTTTCTCCATTATTGCGAGTCCGGACATTAAGCTGTATAAAAATATATTGTAATTGAGGAGTCAGGATTTCAAAGAAGGAAACGGTCAGAAATCAGAAGCTCGGACATGGAAATCAACTGGAATTTTGTTACTGTTTATGATATAGTGAAAGCGGAGTGAGCATGATGCGAGCTTGCTCGCAAGCATGCGATCGGAGCTGGAGATCATGAACGAAGTTCATGATATAGTGAAAGCGGAGTGAATATGATGCGAGCTTGCTCGCAGCCATGCGGCCGGTGCGAAAGAATATGTCTGCTTGCGGGCGTGATCTAATTCTTAGAAATTGAAAACCATAAGGAAAGTGGGTATAAGCATGCTTGCGATTGAAAGAAGAAATCAGATATTGGCACTGCTTCAAAAGGAGAGCCGGGTAGTGGTCGGCGATCTGGCCAAGATGTTTCGGGTTACGGAAGAAACGATCCGCAGGGACCTGGAAAAGCTTGAGCATGAGGGCTTTGCAAAAAAAGCGTATGGCGGCGCAATTATTAATGAGAGCTTTAATATAGACCTTCCCTATACTGTCAGAAAAAAGGCCAATGTCCAGAATAAGCAGGATATCGCTGAGCTTGTCGGAAATCTCATTCAGGATGGTGACCATATTATGCTGGATGCCAGTTCTACAGCAGTATATATAGC
>JAEZFH010000044.1 GCA_023437885.1 Bacillota bacterium
CATATCAACCCCCTGCTCGCGCAGAGTATTCATCACCAACTGACTGAGACTGTCCTTGCCAACCTTTCCAATAAATCCTCCTTTTCCACCCAGGAGGGCGGCAGCACAAGCAAAAATACCTGCGGAACCGCTGGCCGTTTTGATCACGGGGCCGGCTTCCCGTATAAGCATATCTTCACGACCCGGTACTAAATCCACTAAAAGCTCTCCTAATGAAAGAATCGTATCCCGTACATTCTCGACTCCATTGTCAACCGTTTTATACAAGCGAAAGCACCACCATCTATGCAAAATTATTAGTAATAAATTATATATATAAATAATAATTTATAATCCTAATATAACAAACCACTTGTACATTGTCAAGAGGTTAGCACGGAAAATCTGCTACCTTGTTACAGTCCGGCATCCACAGGCCTGCAATGTCATTAAGATAAGTACGCAAGCACCCCACTGTCCAGTTGGTAACAGGCTCCTTAAGCTTTTCCAGCATGGCGGGAGTACAGCCCCACAGGTTCATGGAAATAATGGACAGGGTATCCAGCGTGTCCCAGCTTTTACCATTCTCCGTCAAGGTGTTAGTAAGAAGATAACCGGCATTGCAAAGCGAAAGAAATGATTCTCCTGCTCCTCACACAGAAAGCGGCAGATCCGGTCAAAGGATTCCCGAGCGTAAAAATCATCTGCATTGATTACAGCAAGCTGTTTATCAAATTGTCCGCAACGAGGATATCATATCCATTCTCCAGAAGCTGCAGGCAGGTATGGCTGCCAATATACCCTGCACCTCCGGTAACCAGTATTTTTGAGCGTTTCATATACTGTTCCTCCTTTTCTTATCTATCCTGATTTTATCGCAAAAGGCATCGGATCAGGATATCCGATTGGTGATTTGATTTGCACAAAAGAGTACGTTGTCAACAACTTATAAAAATATGGCGGATACCTTCGCAAAGGTCATCCGCCATATTCGTCCATGTGCGCTTTGTCCTGGATGGACTGACTGTATTCCGTTGGTGTCATGCCAGTAATCTTTTTAAACTGCCGTGGGCTTCAGGACGATTTTATGATAATCGAATAAGATTTTTCCCGCTTCATAAATACTGCCTATTCTTTCGAATCCCCCCGGGCGGCTGCCGAACCGGTTGAGCCCCGGATAACCAGCTGGGGAGTGTATTCTATTTTATTAACAAGAGGTGCGGGAATATGGGAGACCACTCCGCTTTGCCCCATTCCGATCACCATATCCACGGCTGCCTTACAACGCGCCCGCAGGTGGTGTTCGATGGTGGTCAGTCCCGGAGTCGTAATACTGGATGAAAAGATATTGTCAAAACCGCAGACCGAATAGTCCTCCGGTACACGATATCCGCTATCCGTCAGCTCGTTCAGGATACCCAGCGCCGTCATGTCATTTACACCGATGAGAACGGTAGCTGCACATTTGCGGCGCATCAGGCTCGCCGTAAGCTGCCGCCCCACGGAATACTCGTAAGGCATACCGTCATCCTGGCTGTCGGATTCCGCCAAGCCCTCCGCCATCAGAACGTCAACCCCGTCGGCAACACCATGGGATTCGAACTGCCTGCGGATCCCCTCCAGCCTCTGCTCACGGGCCAGAGTCAGTTGGTTCAGCGGCGTGGAAATAAAGACACATTTGCGATGTCCAAGCTGGTAAAGATGCTCAGCCAACATGGAGCCGGCACTCATATTGCTCAGCTCAATAGAGCAAATGGAAAGGTCGTTCTGCTTCTCTCCGATAATAACCGTCGGGGTCGTACTTGATATTTGTTCGGTATAGCGAAAAAAGCTGGGTAAAAAGGTATAGATAATGCCTTCCACATGGCTGCCCAAAAAGGTGTCCAAATAAAATTTCTCAAGGTCAGGTTTCCGGAACGTATTGCATACGATGACACGGTAATCCAGGGTATCCACATAATCCTCTATGGCCTGGATTAACTCGGCATAGTACTGATTGGTAAGCGTAGGCGTAAGCACCAGCAGCATACGCGTGCTTGTTTTTTTACGCGGCTTATTTTTTGAAGGAATACGGTAATTCAGTTGCTGAGCCGCTGCGAATACCCTTTCCTTGGTTTCATTGCTGAAGGTAATTTTCTCGCTGTTGTTCAGAATCAGAGAAACAGCCGCTTGCGAAACCCCCGCAAGCCTGGCCACATCCTGTGAAGTACTTTTTTTCATCTTGAAACACTCCTTTTTTTACGGAAATATAGCTCCTCCCGTTTCTGTGGCCGTGTACCGGCAGGGCATAGCCCTTCGGCATACCTTCCTTTTCATAAGACTAATAAAACAGATAATACTCTTCAATTTTCAGATTATATTATTGCCATAGCAGACAGAAAGCTTTATGGGATTTTTTAATGCCCGCTATTTGGAACATCCGATGAATACGCAATATTTAGAATATGAATTTTGATCCTGCTTTATTTTCCCATAGTCTGGGGACAAAGTCAAGTATATAACTAATAACTAATAATATTTGCATATAAAGGAGGTATCCTGACATGCAGGAGGAAACCATGCAACAAACAAAAGTCTGCCCGTTCAGCCGGTATTCTCCGTTTTTCAACCTTCGCATATAGGAAACAGGGTAGGCGAAGTGACCACAGCTGTGCACCCTTACTTTTCATCTGCACCGCTATTTTTTCATTTTCCATCATTTCTGCAGATTCCTTTCCGTTTTTTAGAAGATGTTCAATTTTGACCATTCAACCCGTTGGGATGGAATAGCTTTTAGAAGGGCTGTTCACCGCGGTGTCTGGTATCATATCAAATCCGAGCCAAAACCTAAAGAGATAGCCCCGGATATACCAGATTCATTAAAAGATAATAATAAGTATATCAAGCAACTTGAGGATGAATTATTAAACTAAAAATAGAGAATGCATATTTAAAAGAACTGAGGAGGCTGCGTTTAGAGAAAACACCTCAGAACAAAAAGCGAGAATCATCCACAACCTCCGAGGATCATTCAAACTAAAAGACATTCTCGCAATCACAGGTTTTCCTAAAGCAACCTATATGTATTGGCAGAAACGTTTTGATAGAAAAAACAAAATCTAGAATTCGAGTAAAAGATTATTGCGAATAAGTATTTTTAAATAATTGCAAAACTATATAGTTATCCAGAGTATTCCTACAACTCATGCAAATTCCTGCGCTCCATGCTATTTACGCGCAATTCCGCTCAGGCATACGCATGAGCTGTAGGAATAAAAAACACCCCTCTTAGTTTTGCAATTGTCTAAGTAATTATTATTAAAGGAGGAAAAACCTGCTTTAATAGCTCTAAAAATTTTAACTATTAATATGGGGGACGGATTATGTCGAATTTTCTTGATAAGCTATGGAAGGGTACTACCGTATTTGAGGAACCCGTTTGCTTTTCTGAATTTGATGCTTCTGAATTGATCGGAGGCAGTTTGTTATATGCTCCATCCGAGATACTGAAGGTAACTTCCTTGGATGGCGCACACCTATATGAGATAAACAAAGATTATAATCTAGAAGGGCATAGGATAGTTTGAACGAAAACCAGTACCATTCCCTTCTTACCCAGAGATCTATACTGCGTTCCTTATACCGGAGAAACAGACACGGCTTGGATAAGATTAAAGGATCAGAAACGATATATTAAGGTCTTTCCAGAGATAACGGATTATCAGGTACTTGTAACTTACACGCACACCGATAAGTGGAGGGGAAGTACGCCATGCAATCAAATATCTTTCCTTCCCCACTCTTTAAAAAGATTAACCTCTAAAGAGCCCCTCCGGATTGTCTTTTATGGGGATAGCATAACTGCCGGCTGGGAAGCCAGCGGCTATGACGAGACCGTAATTGACATGATTACTTTGAAGGAGCTACACATTAAGAGCCGCAAGCCTCCATTTATGCCTGCTTGGGCAGAATTGGTTACGGATAGCTTAAGGTCACATTATACTAACAGTAATATCATAAAAATTAATCGTGGTGCCGGTGGCTGTACCTCCTCCTGGGGAAGTGATAATGCGGCTGCACTTGTTAATCCACAGCATCCAGAATTGGTAATATTGGCATTTGGCATGAATAATACAAGATGATCCAGATAAATATAAGAACGACCTCTTAAGTATGATAACAACAATTCGCAGTACAAACCCTGATTGCGAGTTTCTGCTTGTATCTCCAATGATTCCAAATCCTGAAATCTATGGTTTTATGAATAACAGACTTTCCGAGCATGAAGAATTCCTTTCCCTTATAAAGCAGTCGCTCCCGGGAATCGCAGTTGCCCCGGTCCACACTCTGTTTCTTGAGCTTTTACAGATGAACAAACATTACCTTGAGCTAACCGGCAATTGCATTAACCATCCAAATGATTTTTCTATTCGCCTCTACGCACAAACCCTATTAAGCTGCCTTGGTGTTTAGATGATATGCCTAAGTCAATTTGCACATTCATGAACACAATCTAAGGCGATGCAAAATATAGTTTGATGAGCAGCTGTATGAAGTCGTTGGTACTTAGTCCCCTTTTTTAGGGCCTTATGTACCACTACGTACCTCATCAAGTTCTTTCTAGACACATTTTGCATTACACTTCATTCATGCTATCATCCTCTGATTCCTCAGTATTTAATATCCGTAGATACTGGGGAAATCTCCTTGCAGGAGTTCTCCGAATGGCTTGCGAATTCATAATTTTGCACTTTGTTGCGGTAAAGATATGTGCTATACTGAATATGTTAAATAATCTCTTGTAAGGTCGTGCTTTTCAGGAGAAGGGTAAGTTTTACATAATCTTCATTGCATTAAAATACACCTAATGCAATGATTTTTTCTTGGATTCTTGATATAAATGTAACAGGAGGTGAGGTTATGGATTGGCAGAAGTGCATGAACCAAGCTCTTGATTATATTGAAAATAATCTAACTTGTGATATTGATTATTGTATAGCGGCAAAGATCATGAACTGTTCGGAATGGGAATTTCGCCGAATTTTTTCTTTCTTTGCTCAAATTCCATTATCTGAATATATTCGTCGCAGGCGATTAACTATGGCTGCCATAGATATAAAAAAAGGCCAAAAAATAATTGATGTTGCTATACGCTATGGTTATGATTCTCAAGCAGCTTTTTCAAGAGCATTCAGTCGATTGCATGGAATTGCGCCATCCTTGGCTCGAGACGAGGGGGCAACGCTGAAAACATATCCACGCCTGACCTTCAAACTGATACTAATGGAGGGAAACGGTATGGAAAGGAATACTGGTCTCAGAACAAACATTATAGGCGCTGGCGAAGTTGGCTATGCTATTTCGGTTGATGAGGATAAGAACAACATCCATAAAACGAACCGCTCTTTTTGGGACACTAAAGGAAATGAGGTTATCGGTACAACTGCGCTTCCTTTGTACGGAGCATTTATTTCGGAAGAAAAATGTCATCTCTTTGGCGATGTGTCTGGGAAAAAGCTATTGGAAATTGGTTGCGGAACCGGTCATTCTCTGCAATATCATGGTGACAGGAAAGCTTCTGAGCTATGGGGTATCGATATTTCTGAAAAGCAAATAGAAAAGTCTAAGCATTATTTATCATCGTTGGGTTTTTCAGCAAAATTGATCTGCTCTCCAATGGAGGAAGACTGTGGAATACCTGTGGATTATTTCGACTATGTTTATTCGATTTATGGTGTGGGTTGGTCTACTGATCTTGAGGGTACTTTTTGTCGGATTGCTACTTACCTAAAAAAAGACGGTGTATTTATTTTCAGTTGGTCTCACCCAATTCACAAATGCGTTGCTTTCGAAAACGTTCTCTTTCTTTTAAAAAATGTTATTTTGATGAATCTTGGTATTCTGTATCTCTTGATGGAGGTGCAATATCTTTATCAGACCGCAAGCTATCAACTTATATCAATGCATTAACAAAGGCAGGATTCGCCATTGACGAGATGATTGAAGAATCTGACGATGAGATTATTCAATCGAATAAGGACAGTGATTTTGCTAAAAAAGCCAAAATGCTTCCTGTAACATTTGTTATCAAAGCAAGGAAATTATAGAGATTTCCAACAAGCCCAAAAAATATACTTTTACTTTTTAATCTTCAACGTTGCCTTTCCAGTATCTTCACGTCTTTCATGTTCTTCGCCAGAAAGTACTGGCGGTTTGCTACAGGGCTCATCGGTGATTACCTTGACCGGACTTTCATCGTTAAGCTGATGATAGCTTTCAGAACTCACGATTTTCACTCTTAGGATTGCACCTATATTGGGTGTAATCTTAAGGGTCTATGTCACCGTACTGGCGGCATGGACCCTCAAGATTACTATATGAATTTATAATAAAGATAATTGCATATTAAATAGTTATACTCACTCAAAGCTCCTATCCTTCTATTTACTTTTCTGAACTAATTCACCCTGCTTTAAAGTTAGATAATCCGAGCTTGCGCTAAGAAGATATACAAAATAATCGCCTTTCTCCTGTGCCCTCAGAAGATAGGTATCTGATAATTCTTGAAAAGACTCTCCCTGATACATTACGCCGTCTTCCACATAACCAATCACTAGATTTTGCCGGGCTACGACACTGGATTTGTATTTTTCAAAATTAAATTCCAGTGTATCTCCCTTCTCTAAACTCCAGCCGGATCCATCCTCCTTTGTTAATATACAAGCGGAGTTATTCACTAATATAATTTCAGGTGTAGAATACGTATCTTTGCCTGCTTTATCAATAACAACCTCAATGATAGAAGAAGGAGAGTAATGATCTATCTGAATTTCTTTAATAATTCTGTTCTCCGGTATCCCCTCCTGGGCCTTCCTTAGTTTATCAAGATCCAATACTTCTCCTTTCGCATTTGTATAGGTTCCGTTTTTATAGATGATATAGTTGTTATCGATAATTTCTGTACCGATCAGACTTCTGTTTGAGTCATCCACAACTGCGGATTGTGTCAGCATCAGATAAATTGCTGCTTTCGCTGTAATAGGTACCAGTAAACAGATAAATAATGTAAAGCATACTGTCTGTAACAGCTTTTTATACAGGAATGATTGTTTATTTAATTCCTTCATGATTCTCCATTTTAATTTAAGCTTTGAGAATTTTACTTTCTTATCTTCATCCCATACCATTTGTTCAATGATATCTTCATCTATCTCTTGAATCACATCAGCTATCGATATCTTCATATTTAAATCCCTTCCTTTCTAACAATTCCTTTAATTTGCCTCTGCCTCTCGACAATTTCGACTTAATGGTAGATTCATTCATACCGGTTTCCTCTGCGATCAAGCGAATCGATTTTTGGTAGTAGTAATAATTTATAAAGCAAATTCGTTCATCCTTGTTGAGCTCATTTAATGTTTCAAGTAAGATACCCTTTAATTCTTTATTTAATATATCTTTCGTGAAATCCTTCGTATCGATTGCTATTTCATCCTCGAGTAATATTGTTGAACTATATTTTGATAAGGTTCTTAATTTATTCTTCGCTTTATTGCGCGCAACCGTTCCTATGTATGGTTTTAAACTTAGAGAGACCGATATATCAATTGAGCCCGCATGGTTCCAAACAGCAAGAAAGACATCCATCATAACTTCTTCTATATCTTCCTGAGGAAATGCTTTCCCAATAATATTAGCTACAATACAGGAAACATAGGAATGGTATTGGTTGATGCACTTATTTAAAGCACTCTCGTCCCGTGCTTTTAAACCTTGAATCAGCTTCAGGTCGTCTTCTTGTTTATGGAACATGCTGCACCTCCTCCTATATTGATGATTCGCGATCATAGATACACTTACAGCATAAAATTGAATCAGCCTGTATCTCCGGATATCCAACCCCGCAATCTCATATTGGTTAATTATACCATTTGTTATGCTCGTTCTAAATGGGTCGTGGTTAATTAATTTGAATATATTCAATAGTAAATACACTTTAAAATGAAACATGGTTTCTTTTTTCGTGGAATAAATAATTGATTTAGTGAAGAAGTTTTCAAGAATGCAGCCGTATTTCCGCATGGTAATAGGTTTTTGTAAGAAAAAACTGGTGTAGACAAAAAAAGAACAGCGTACATATTGCTGTTCTTTTATATAAGGCTTATATGGGATAAAATTAATGATTTCAGGTCTGCTTTGTAAACAATACTTAGCCACAAAAGCACTAATCATATAATCCGTAACAGCTGCGAGATCCATCTTTTTGCTACCATTATTGATTTTCACCGGTATAATTATAAGGAGCTCGTGTCTGGATATAATAACCGCTTCTTACTTCGGCAGACCAATTTTGAAGCATCTCTTTCCACTCAACACTTTCAAAGAAATAGTTGATGCCTTTTGATGAATCCCAAATTAATACACGGAACGGGAAAATTCCGCCTTGCTGATTGATATCTTGATCGGCGATCGTAGCTTCCGTTATAAATAGCTCCGGAAGGCCATATTGATAAGCCATCGCCGGCTCTATAAAAGAGAAGGTGGAACCGGTCCAAAATTCTTTTCCAATATCATTATTATAAACGGTTGCACCGTTTGTCTCTATAACTTTAACTTTTCTTCTTGCAAGATTTAAGGTTATCATCCCGTAACTGGAATAAACCATCCTTCGGATGCTTGTCATGGTTGACTCCGGATATTGTTCTGAATTTGGCAGCGTTCTTGGAAATAACAATTCTTTCTTTAATTCATTCATAAGCCGGATCAGAAAACTGATTTGAAGGTTATTCATAGTAGTACTGGTCGGATGACTTAAAAATACGGGGATTTTATAAAATCTATTTGTCTTTGCAACCAGCTCCGGAGATGGTATTTCGGTTGCAGTATTAGTATCTTCTGGATCATTATCACAATACATTTCATAGTCATTATCAATTAACATACAATCACCTCAGTATCAATATATGCCATTTATACCATAATGCTACAGGATATATTATAAATCGACAAAAGGTGTTTGAGTTAATGAATCATTTTGCTATGATAGATTACTTTGTTTTCGTTATCCATATGGTATAAAAAGGTCTGCGGCATCAGAAATATTTGATTGGCTTGAATCATGACTGTACAATATAAAATATTATTATTGAAACGATTATCATAATTGCAACAAATAAAAAATCCTTAATCCAATCATCTGATTTATGTGTTATTCTTTCCTTACCTCCATTGTCAACTGATCGAATCATATCTTTTCTCTTAGCAATTAAAATTCTTATTATAAGAGCTATGATGATTAAACCAATACTTAATAAATGAGAGATTGAGAACCAACCAACGATTGATGGATTATTTCTAAATAATTCCACGACACTTCTATTAACAGCAAAGAAAATTAAATACCAAACAAATAACTGGCCATCGTATTTTATCTTCTTTCTTTTTCTCCACAAAACAAAAAATACAATATAGTTTAACAGGAATTCGTAAACTTGCGTCGGATGTAATAATTGTCCCTGCCGTTCAATTCCCCATGGAAGTGATGCAGTCATAACCTTGCCAAATACATCACAACCAACTCTACCAATTCCCTGACCTAATATAATTCCAGGAACGATTGCATCAGCATAATGTAAAAAGCTTAATTTATGCTTTCTAAAATAGCACATCCCAAATAGAAAGGCACCGATCAGACCACCATGAATTGATAATCCACCTTCGCTGATTAAAATAATATCTGCCGGATTTTTAATATAATAGGATAAATCATAAAACAGGATATAAAAGAGTCTCGCTCCCACTATCGCTGAGATTATTCCATAAATCGCAAGGTCTAGCACTCTATCTGTCTCTAAATTTTTTCTTTTCACTTCAACATTGGAAATAAATATACCTGCCAGCAACCCAAAAGCGATCATAAACCCAAAAAAGTATATTGGAAATCCGAATATAGTAAATAAAATTTTCATTATTGCCCCCATTCTGCGTATTTTAATGTGTATTGTAAAATTGATCCTTTCTTATACCGGTAGTATAGCTGTAAAATATGCAGTTTGTATGGATTTTTAAGTATTACTGGATAACTTGAAGTTTATTTTCAGAACATGAGCCATGATTAGGCGCATACTTACTATGATGGATCTTCCTTCTTCATAGCATCTATTCCGAAAAAATGTATCATCTTATTAAGCTTTTCCGTCATTGTAAGCAACGGATTTGTGACTGCACTTATTTCTTGAATGGCTGCTATTTGCTCACCTATATTACTATTTATACTATGGGCTGAATTAGCAACATCTTTAGAGTTTTGTACAGCACGATCCATATGTAATGATATTTCTTCTGCAGAATTAGCCTGCTCCTTAGATTGAACCGCAATTTTTCGTACCTTCTCAGCTAATAACGCAATGCTATCCAATATTAGCGACAGATTGGCATCCGCAACAGTCGCAGCCTGACTTCCTTCTGCCACCTTCCCCTCGGTCACCTTAATATTCTGCACCGCATTATTTGTATTATTTTGCACCTCAATAATTGAAAACTAATAAAAAAAGCCTATTCAAATGCTTTTTAGGAACAATTGAACAAGCCTTAAAAGGGATTGATTCTCAAATCTTAAGAACCAATCCCAAAGCAAAATACTCATATTTTAAAATCTTCGACTTTCCTTTTCGCTAATCATCATCTCTTTTTGAGCATCTGCTTTCTTACTGTTTTTATTTCCTTTAAACAGCATAAACATCATACCGCCCATCATTAGAGGACATATAAAGGGTGCTATCGCTCCTAAGAATACGGCAACCGCCGGATTGATTTTTGCAATATAAGGTAATGCAAATATTATTACTATAGGTATTGCACAGCATAAAATCATATGAAGCATATGCTTTATTGGACTGTGATTATTTTTATGGCATCCATGTACTTTACCTCTGCCATCTGTTTTATCCGTGTTCATAAGAAATCCTCCTTGTAATATGCAAATCATGTTGCTTTATATCTGCATTATAAGGTTTCTATATGAAGATTTAATGGAGAATGATATCCTTCTATACGATTAATCTTAATCTTCACAGCCAAATTTATAGCCGATACCTCTTACTGTAATGATATATTTAGGACTTACGCTATTATCCTCTATTTTATTTCTTAAATTCTTAATATGAGAATCAATGGTCCTCTCATATCCATCATATTCATATCCAAAAGCAATCTCGATCAGTTCCTCTCTGGTAAAGCTTTTTTTAGGATATTTAATAAGAGTTGATAACAATTTAAATTCATTTGGCGTTAATTTAGCATCAACGCCGTTCTTTTTCACTACCATTTCATTAAAATCCACTTGCAATTCCTTGTTATTCCAGCTCATAACATTAAACAGCGGCGAGATCCCCTCTGAGCTTCTTCTTAACAGACTGCCGACTCTTACCACTAACTCGCGGGGGCTGAAGGGTTTTGTAAGATAATCATCTGCCCCAATATTAAAGCCGTTAATGATGTCATTTTCCTGTATTTTGGCTGTCAGCATAATAATAGGTATTCTGGATTTCTTTCGTATTGTCTGGCAGATTTCCTCGCCTGTAATCTTTGGCAGCATTAAATCCAGGATTACCAAGTCAGGACTTACTTTGTCAAATAGTTTTAATGCCTGTTCTCCATCGAAGGCAGTATATACATTATATTTACTGTTTTCTAAATATGCTTTGATAGCATCTACTATTTTCGGCTCATCATCAACAAGTAATATGATAGGACCATTTGCTTTCATGCTAATTCCTCTCCTGATGAATTTTTTATCATTACTTTGAGTTTTCTCAACTTAGTGCTATGACGGACGCTTAATGACATGAAGGTAATCCTCCTGTTTGTTTATTATCAGACACTTCGAATCATACCCATCCAGCAGCTGAAAGGAAATGGATACCGTTGTTACTATAGCATTTGAAGACATAAGTATCCTCCCTTTTCTTACTTCTGTTTTATAATAACAATTGAATGTGGAAAAAATATGGAGAAGCTTATTTTTATATAAAAATTACAGATTCTTCTGCAAAGCAACTGTAAATTTACTTCCTTCCCCGAGGGTGCTTTCAACTGTAACCTGTCCGCCGTGGGCTTGTACTATGGATTTCACAATCGTAAGACCGATACCGGATCCACCGGTTGCACGGTTCCGTGATTTATCAGCACGGTAGAAGCGCTCAAAAATAAATGGAAGCTCCTCCTTAGGTATCCCCATTCCATTATCCTGAATCGTAAACCCTGCGATATTTGACTTCTCAAACACTTCAAAGGTAATCCTGCAACCTTCCTTAGAATATTTTATAGAGTTTGATAATAGATTTTCCACCACCTGCCTGATACGGTCATAATCCGCCATTAATTCTATATGTCCGCCATGGATTTCCACCTTTAATTTTTTATTCCTTATCTCTCCTTCTAAGCGGATTACCGTTTTCTCTATAATACTGTATAAATCAGTCTTTTGCTTGTCCAACTTGAGGTTATCGCCTTCCAGCTTAGCGAGCTTTTCTAAATCACGAACAAGTTTACTGATTCGAATTACTTCTTCATAGCAGCTTTGAAGCCTCTCTGGAGTTGCATCCCATATTCCTTCCGTCATGGCTTCTATATTGGACTGCAAAATTGCAATTGGGGTCCTCAGTTCATGAGCTACGTCTTCTGATAAGCGCTTCCTCAATTTCTCCATTGTTTCCAACGATGCTGCCAGGTAATTAATCGAATTGACCAGCATATCCAATTCCTTTGTATCGCTGGCTTCCTCCAGCCGCACTTCATATCTGCCATCCGCAATTTGCTTTGTTACATCCACCGTTTTTAAGATTGGCTGGCTGATCCGTTTTGCCATAATACCCCCAACAATCAATGAAACTGCCAATGAGATAAACCCAACACTTATTATTATTGTATTAAGTGAATTCAGGAATTTAAAGTCATTTTCATTAAAGAAAAATGGTCCAAAATAACTTATACTTACGGAGCCGATTATTTCTTCGTCTTGCATCAGCGGATAATCAGATGAAGTAAATTTTCCTTCAAGCTGTGGATATTGGATGCTCATCCGTTTCGATATATCATCCATAATTTCATTACAAAGCTTCATGTCATGAGCCTGCGCATCCCACAGTACATTGCTATCTTTGTCATAAATCTTAATAATATATCCCTCATATAGAGAGAGCATTCCAATCGCATGAATATAGTCATAATTCCATCGATTCGTAAACTTAGCATACTGCTGGCTCAGACTGGATTGAATGATCTGAGTTTTCAATTGCTGCTGCCTTATGATATAATCGGTAAACTGACGATTAATGAAAAAGTTTGATAAAAAGCTGATGACAGCTATGGTGAGAAGGATAATAATTAAAATGGCAGCTGATAATTTCGATCTTAAGCTCTTCTTCAATTACTCACCTCCAAATTTATAGCTAAATCCAATGATAAAGCAATAACTCAGATATCACCAATGGCAACATATGAGTTATCGCTAATGATTTGCAATTTTTATTTCTTTTTAGACTTTCCGTCCAAGTCAAAAGGCTTTAACAATTTGTCAACTTCAATATCGTTCCCTTTCTCATCCATTGTTGGAACCTTTGCGAATACCCAACCTTCCACACTATTTGGGTCCACACCTGCGTTTATGAAGACTTCCGGATTTAATACAAATACAAGATCCTTATCATTCGTCGACATGTCCTTCGCCCACTCGAGCATATTACCATTCATCAAATCAACCCCATAATGATCCAGTGCCGTATGATAGGTGATGTTATTACGATACAGCTCTACAATCTTTTTATAGGAAGCCAAAGGTGTAACCTCTCCATTATAGGTCAAAGCATCATTTCCGAAGTCTGTTCCAAGTATGAGCTTATCTCCTGCCAGCATGCCATCAGGCAGCTTACTGGTATCTAAGCCTGCATCAATAAACGGCTGTGCGTCCAATTCCAAATATGCATCATAGGTTGTTGTCTTACTAAAGTCACGGCTCCAAACAAATCTTACCGCTCTATCGGGAGCTTCTAAGGACCAACCGCCAGATGCAGTATCTTCCTTCACACGATCTGCAGCTTTGTTTAACATTGCATCAAAGGACTTAATGGATTGGTCACCTATCACGTCTAATTTGCTACATGCTGTTAATCCTACCAGAGCTATTGCTAAAAATATTGTTAAGATTATTTTTTTCTTCATCATATAAATTTCCCTCCATTATTTGGTTTTATCTAAGAAATGTGATTATTATTTGTTATTGTTTTAATGATATGCTTTAAATCTCTTCAGCCTTAAAGCATTGGACAAAACGGAAACTGAACTGAAAGCCATAGCTGCTGCTGCAATAATCGGATTAAGTAACGGACCACCAAACAGGTAAAGGATACCTGCCGCAACGGGTATTCCGGCCGCATTGTAACCAAAGGCCCAGAACAAGTTCTGTTTGATGTTGCGGATTGTACTTTTACTTAAATGAATTGCAGTAGGAACATCCATGAGGTCACTTCTCATAAGAACGATATCAGCAGATTCCATCGCTACATCTGTACCCGAGCCGATTGCAATACCGACATCTGCCTGTACCAGCGCGGGAGCATCATTAATTCCGTCTCCTACCATACATACCTTTTTACCTTCCGCTTGAAGCTTCTTCACCTCATTTGATTTATCCTGAGGAAGCACTTCCGCAAGTACCCGGTCGATTCCAACCTGTTTTGCTATTGCCTCCGCAGTTTTTCGGTTATCTCCGGTAATCATCGCAACCTCAATACCCATGGATTGAAGCTTTTTGATTGCTTTCGCACTGCTTTCCTTAACTACATCGGCAACTGCTATGATACCTGCCAGCTTGTCTTCCATAGCTACATACATCGGAGTCTTACCTTCTCCTGCAAGCTGATCGGATTTCTCCTTTAATACCTCCAGGGAAATGCTTCTGCTGTCCATGAGTTTTTTATTACCGATTAATACGTTTATACCATCAATCACTACCTCAATTCCATGACCTGGAATTGCTTCGAACTGATCCACTTTTTTAAATTCCAGGCGTTCCGCCTCAGCACCTCGGACGATGGCTTCACCAAGAGGATGTTCGGAGCCCTTTTCTCCTGAAGCTGCAATTTGAAGAAGACGCTCTCTTTTCACACCTGCTGTCGTAATAATGTCGGTTACTTCCGGTTTCCCCTCTGTAATTGTTCCTGTCTTATCAAACACGATGGTATTAATCTTATGCGTGGTTTCTAAGGCTTCACCACCCTTAATTAAAATACCATTTTCCGCTCCCTTGCCGGTTCCAACCATGATTGCTGTCGGTGTAGCAAGACCTAACGCACAGGGGCAGGCAATAACCAGAATAGATATAAATATGGTTAAAGAAAATGCTAAGGATTGACCCGTCAAGAACCATGCCAAGAAGGCAATTGCCGCAATAACACAAACAATCGGCACAAAGTAACCGGATACAATATCCGCCATCTGAGCAATCGGAGCCTTGGAGCCCTGGGCATCCTCTACCAGTTTAATAATCTGTGCTAAGGCTGTATCACTTCCGACTTTCGTTGCCTTGAACTTAATCAAACCATTCTTGTTGATACTTGCAGCAAATACCTTATCTCCTGCTTTTTTATCTACAGGCATACTTTCGCCGGTTAACATAGCTTCATCAATGGAGGTATTGCCATCTAAAACAACACCATCCACCGGGATTTTCTCGCCTGGTTTTACTAAAATGATATCTCCGATTTCAACTTCGTCAATCGGCACCTCAATTTCTTTTCCATTTTCGATTACTATTGCCGTCTTAGGAGCAAGACCCATAAGCTTCTTAATCGCCTCCGAGGTCTTACCCTTTGATACTGCCTCTAAGGATTTACCAAGTAGAATCAGCGCAATGATGACACCTGCTGTTTCATAATATAAGGATTCCACTGCCATAAAATCACCCTGGATGATCCTATAAGTATTATATACGCTGAATACTACGGCCGATGTAGTTCCAATCGCTACCAAAGAATCCATATTAGGACTTCTTTGGATTAAAGCTTTGAAACCGACCGTATAGAATTTATATCCTGCGATAATAATCGGAATCGTAAGCGATACCTGCAATAACGCAAATCTTAGGGGATACAGCATCGGATTTAATGCTACCGGTATCGGAAACGGCCACCAGGATACCATTGGAACCATTGCAAAATATAAAAGTGGAAGTCCGAATACGGCTGCTATTGTAAATTTAACCCATAGGGTCTTAATTTCTTTTTCCTTCCGAAGCTTATCTTCATCCACTGTATTTTTCTCAACCTCTAAAGCCTTGTATCCGGTTTTTTCAATACATAGCTTTATGGCAGACAGTCTGATTATCTGAGAATCATATTCTACCGTTGCCTTTTCCGTAGCCAGATTAACAGACACCTTGTTAATTCCCTCCAGCTTAGCGATTGCCTTTTCAATTCTTTGGGCACAGGCAGCGCAAGTCATTCCGCCAATAGGGATTGTTACCGTATTGGCTTTGCTCTCATCAATTACGCCATAGCCTGCATGCTCCACTGCCTCTTTAATCGAAGAAATGGAAGCTTTCTCAGCATCAAATTCTACGGTTAATTTTTCTGTAGCAAAATTCACGTTTGCGCTGGCTACACCCTCTAGTTTTCCGACGGCCTTCTGTACTCTTTGAGCACAGGCCGCACAGGTCATACCGCTAATTTTTACAGTTTCTTTATTCATTTATTTCATCCTTTCTTGTAAGTTGGATTTTTATTAACAAAACTAAAAAGGCTATTTCCTTACGATGACTTCACTCCTTCGTCCGGTTTATTTAATATTTACCTTAGAAGCTTTATAGAAGTATTCCATAAGTAACCTTAATTCATGACAATTATATTATCTGAATATGAAGATTGTATGGAGTTTATTAAAATCATTAAATTCCTCAGAGGAAAACCACTCACTATATTCACAAATCTAAATTATTTATGAACACGTTCAAAAAAGATTGACAGAGATCAATTCCATGCTTATAATATAAATGAACATGTTCATTTAATGAAGGGAGGGATTCCAGGATGAGAAGGAGAGATGACACTTTGCGTGACACTCTGCTTAATTATGCACGCAATCTTGCGGATACGGATGGACTTGATGCAATCAATATCCGTTCCCTGGCTCAAAGGGCCGGAGTAGCGACTGGCACAGTATATAACTACTTTTCAAGCAAAGAAGAGATTCTTCTTGCTCTTACAGAAGAATACTGGAAAAAAAACCTGCTTGAACTCAAAGACGCAATCACTGCTGATTCCTTTTGCGGGCAATTGGAAGAAATCTTTTCCTTTCTAAGGGAGCGAATAGACCATTCCGCCGGGAAGCTCATGAACAGTCTTGGCAGCGTGGAAGCAGCGGGGCAGGAACGCATGGCGTCTATGCAGTCGGCTTTGGAAACGATTCTGCTTCAGGGCATGGAACAGGATGCAAATGTACGCAAGGACATTTGGAAGGAAAGCTTTACCAAACAACAATTTGCACACTTCATTATGATGAATATGATGATGTCACTCAAAATGAGATCGCCTGACCTTCATTTTTTTATCACTATCATCAAACACACCATCTACTAAATAAGGAGAATATACTATGGCACAGGCAATTGCTGAAACAATTTTTGACGTTTTGTATCTTAGCTTTGCCCTGATTACAGGGCTTACGATGCTGATCAAAGGAAACAACCCGCTGGTGAAAAAAGTCGGATGGATGACCGTACTGCTTGGCGCAGGGGATTCCTTCCACCTGGTCCCCCGTTCCTATGCACTTTGGACGATAGGACTGGAGGCTAATGCATCGGCATTGGGGATTGGAAAATTTATTACCTCGATTACCATGACCATCTTTTACTTGATTCTGTATTATATCTGGCGTGACCGTTATCAGATAAAAGACCGGAAAAATCTAACGGGGATTATGTGGGCGCTTTCAATTTTACGGATTATACTTTGTCTGCTCCCGCAAAACCAATGGCTTGTGTACCGCCAGCCTCTTCTGTTCGGGGTTTTACGCAATATCCCCTTCGCCGTAATGGGCATCCTAATCATTGTCATCTTTGCACAGGAAGCAAAGAAGGCACACGACAGTGTATTCCGGTTTATGCCCTTGGCGGTTGCCCTTTCTTTTGGGTTCTACCTGCCTGTTGTTTTATTCAGCGGCATTGTTCCGATTGTCGGTATGCTCATGATTCCGAAAACTTTAGCTTATGTATGGATTGTTTTAATGGGCCTGAAGCTTTACAAAAAATCATGATGGTCATAGCAATTGTGCTGTAAGTAATACGACCCTTACTACAAGCATACCTTGCTCCCTCCCGCATGTCTTATGGACTTTGCTCTTTAGCGCTGAAAAGGGTAGAAACACTTGCGGAAACAGACCTGTTGTGCTATTCTGAAATCATTAGGAGGTATGCGTATGTTATATCATCCGCTGGGTAAAACCGGCATTCAAAGTTCAGCCGTCGTATTTGGCGGCATCATCAACACAGATGAAACTCAGGCACAGGCCAACGACTATGTGGCCCGGGCCATCGATGCAGGCGTCAATTATTTTGACGTCGCACCCACCTATGGAAATGCAGAGGAGCGGCTTGGCCCTGCTCTAGCACCCTACCGCAAGGATGTGTTCCTTGCCTGTAAGACCGAGGAGCGCAGCGCAAAAGGCGCACAGGAGAAGCTGGAGGATTCCCTCCGCAAACTCCAAACCGATTACCTCGACGTCTATCAATTGCATGCCCTGACTACAGACGAGGATCTGGATCGTGCCTTCGGCCCCGGCGGTGCAATGGAAACTGTCCTTAGGGCAAAACGTGACGGAATCATCCGAAACATCGGATTTTCCGCTCACAACGAGGATGTGGCACTTCGTGCCCTTTCCATGTTCGATTTTGACACCGTGCTCTTTCCGCTTAACTGGGCGCTGGGCATCCAGCGTGGCTGGGGGGATCGAATCTCCGAAGTGGTAAAGGAAAAGGGTATCGGCCTTCTTGGCATGAAGTCACTGGTCCGCCGCAAGTGGCGGGAGGGAGAGGAGCGTACATATCCCAAGTCCTGGTGTCAGCCCATCTGGGGCAATGAAGCTCTGAGTGTAGCCGCAATGAAATATGCGGTCTTGAAGGGGTCGCATACACTGGTGCCGCCTGGCAACTTTGAGCACTTTTCCTTCATGCTGGATCATGTGGACAGGTGCTATGCTGAGGCCTTAACCGATGAAGAATGGGCAATGCTGCGCCGTGAGGCTGAAGAAGCCGCCAATGAGCTTATTTTCTAAGCACTCCATGGATTGATTGCTTGGGATGCTTTTTCTTTACGAATGATTTAGAATCGAGCAGATTTCAGTAGGCAAAAAAACTGGCTCTCTTTTTAGGAGAACCAGTTTTTTTAGTAATGTCTTCTTAGTCTACGACTATACACCTCTATTCCATTTTTCTCTAATAATTATAAGTCCACGGAATACTTATACTTATCACCAGGATAATAGCAAACCGAATATTCAATAATTTCACTCTCATTTTCAAAGGTTTTTCTGGTTCTTTTAAACACAGGTGTACCTGCTTTAATTTGAAGCATCTCACTGATTTCCTTGCTTGCACTTACTGCTTCTAAGGTATCCTGGCCCTTCACAATCTGAACTCCATACTCCTCCTTCAGCAATTGGTATAAGGAGTTTTTATACAATTCATTATGTACAGGATAATCACGCTTCCCATTTAAGTAAGTAATAGAATACACAATCGGGGAATCTTTTACACAACGAACACGGACTAACTTATAGCATTTTTCCTGTTCTCGGATACCAAGGTTCAGTGCGGCAACTTTGCTGGCCTTTTCTTTGGAAAAAACACAATAGCTGGTCTGCATGATAATGCCATGCTGCTTCATTTCCTCTGAAAAGCTGATCACTCGTTTTAAATTCTCATCAATTTTTTCAAAGACTACGATTGTACCAATTCCGCGATAGCATTCCAAATATCGGTCATTGACCAAACTGCTGATGGCCTGCCTCACCGTTACACGGCTAACATCGTAAATTTCCTGCAATTGCTTCTCTGTTGGAAAAACATCACCTTTTGAGTATTCTCCGCTTTCAATCTGTTCTCTGATTCGCTTTTCCAATTGATGATATAATGGCACTGCTCCCTTTTTACGGTCCAACATATTAGTCACCCTTCCTAAAACCTTGAATATCGTTCTTCCATGATCCTCATCAAGGTACTTAATACATTACAAATTGTAACTCATATTCAAAGGAACAGTCATCCTCACACCACATTTTAAAATTAGTACCCCAACGATTATTAAATAAATTAAAATATATTCCATTTTCCAGATTATCCACGAGGTGATCCATGGTATAAAGATTTCTTTTCCCAATACTCACCAAGGGAGAATGCATATTTTTAATTAATATACCTCCGTCCGCACCATGGTAAACTAAAGAATCTACACAATGCTGCTTGCGGTTTCCGCCTTTTACTACATTAAGAGGAGAGATTTTTTGACCGAGCTTGTTCATTAACCAACGATTTGGATTTTCCACGTCAAATTGGAATTTAAACCAAAGTGCTTCCGGCATTTTATTCGCATCCTTTTGAAACCACTGAAGTCTGCATTTAATTGTTTCTTCAAAAAAAGTATAAATAATTTGTGCTTTTCTTGGAGAGCCATATTTTTCAGATGCTTCTTCATCTCCTGACAGTGTTATGATTAAATCCGTTCCGTTTATCGATACCTTCGTTACATAAAAATCATAGCAGCGCTGTTCCAGATCCTTAACAAATTCCAGTCCCGGTTTTGAGAAATCTCCTTCTGACCAGGACATCGTTTCATAAAAATCCCTGTTATAACGATAGTAGTTATCGGTACAGTTTTTCGCGTCAAATATCTCATATTGAAGCTTACCTGCTTCCCCCTTCTTTACCCATTTACGATTTTTCTTTTCTAAGAATATAATCGCTCCATTGCCGTCTATTTTTACCTTCCAACCATTTAGTTCCATTGTCTTGCCGATCGATTGGCTCCCCTGCGGGCTCTCAATTTCTACGGGAATGAGCTCCTGCAGCGCTTTCACAGCCTCTTCCTTTAACTCCTCCGGAAGACTTTCTACCGCCCTGTCTATGTAAAGGCTTTGCTCCTTATGAGAACTCTCATAATGGGAGTAGGAACCGGTGAAGGAGCCGTTTCTGTAGCGTTCAAAATCAACATCTAATACTCCAAGCATATGAGCATTCCGATAAGTTAGAAAATCCAAGGTGGTGACATCTTCTCTCCTTGCCTTTTGGAAATCCTCCTTTGCCCAATTTTTAAAATCAGCTAAATACTTTTTAAAGTCTAGTCCCCAGGTATGCTCCGGAATTAGCATTAGATTCATCATAAAATCCTCATAAGCCGCACTGTCTTTATTAATCCTGCCCTCTAGAAGCCATTTTTCCTTTAACAAAAGCAATGCCTTGTATCTCCCCACCTTAAGAGGATCGGAAGCAATCCCATGAATCCAGGTATCTCCGATCTCTTCTTCTATTACAGGAAGACGCTCCTTAATCTCAAGCAATGCCCGGGCAAAATTATCTAAGGTAGACGCTTCCACCCTGGCATTGGGATAAAGCTCCCCGATTCTTGCAAATTCCCTGTCAATCTCCTCTGCTGATTGGGGT
>JAEZFH010000172.1 GCA_023437885.1 Bacillota bacterium
TCTTGCACTTTCGCTGACCGAAAGCCCCTGATTTATGCCATAGGAGAGTGCCGCTACCATTGCGTCACCGGCACCTACCGTGGAATGCGCCTCTACCTTAAGCCCGGGACAGCGCAGCACTTCGTCCCTTGTGATAAATAATGCCCCCATCTGGCCCAGTGATATGGCAATCATGCCAATCCCCTTCTCCAGGAGGCTCTGCCCCATTCCAACCAGCTCTGCTTCATCCACCCGGTAGTCTTTATGAAAATATTCCTCCAGCTCATGCCGGTTCGGCTTAATAATATCCGGTCCTGCTTCCAGTGAATGTATAAATAATTCCCCGTCTGCGTCCACAAATACCTTGGCTCCCCGCTCCTTCAGCTTTCGGGTTAAGGTCTGATACACGTTTTTGCTGATGCCTCCCGGTATGCTTCCGGCAAGAACAAAAAGCGCTTCCTCATTGGCATAACTAAGGAGCTTCTGTGTCAGCTCTTCCAGCTCCTCCTGGGATACCAGCGGTCCTGCCTCGTTAAACTCTGTTACATTGCCGTCTGCCTCCACTACCTTCAGATTGGTCCGAATCTCATTCTTTATCTCAACGAAGTCCGACCGGATGCCCATCTCCTTCAGCACCTTCTTAATCAAAAGCCCGCCGCTGCCGCCGACAAAGCCGGCAGCAACCGTCTCGCCTCCCAGCTCCTTAATGGTTTTGGAGACATTAATCCCTTTGCCCCCGGCATCCATGATTACATTCTTTACACGATTCAAGCCGCCATGAACCATTTGCTCCAGATCCACGGTTTTATCGATTGCCGGATTCATCGTTACTGTAATTATCATCTTAACCTCCCTCTACCGCCGCGGCGGCATATATAATACCGGGTACGCACTTCACTTCCGGCTCTGCTTATCATGCCTTTTTTAAATCAATCTCCATCCGTCAGCGCATGGCGGTTCTATATTTCAATACAAAAGACAACGGTACCAGCCTGGTGCAGGTTATGCAAGTCAGCACCCATTATATCCCGGTATTTCTTTATTTGCCCGTAAAACGGGAATAGATCTCATCCGCACTGCTTCGGATCATGTCTTCAACGGCCTGCTCCGTAGATAATCGGTCCGCGATGTTGGCCAGAATATCCAGATGCTCTTCTCCCTTGGCAGCAATGCCGATTACGATCTTTACCACATCCTCATTCCAGTGGGTTCCCTCAGGGAATACCATCACCGCAATGCCGGAGCTCTTAATATTCTTCTTTGCTGCTTCCACTCCGTGAGGGATTGCAATTCCATTGCCGATATTCGTTGAGAAGGTGTTCTCCCTCTCCAGCATACCTTCGATATACTCCTCTTCTACATAGCCGCTATCCAGCAAAACTTTCCCTATCTCCCGAATGATTTCTTCTTTTGCTTTCGCCCTGCAATTCAATATGATGTTCTTTTTCTCAAGCAATTCCATGACTCTAATCCTTTCTATTCTATCCTAACTCTGTCTAAAGTGTCTGTATCCTATTCGTAATCATCCCTTGACGGATGCTTATCCTTTGCTGTAATCCTCTTTCAGATACCATTATAAACGCATGGTGGTCATAATATCAAATGTTATAAACACGAGTTTGACATCATCCATTAGCGACATTTTTAAAGACAGCTATACTCTGTCCAGGTACTGGCTGAAATACCTTTTGAGCTCCATCGCAAGATAGGAGCGGATATTCTCCTTTTCCCCTGAGAATATGGTATTCAGGAATTCATTGCTTTCCACCAGCTTACTGCTTAAGTATCCCATGATACTGGTATTCTCCTCCAGATGCTCATCCTCGGGAATCAGCATGATAATGACTGCCCGTATTTTCTGAAAGAAGGGATCCTGAAACTCTCCCAGATCTCTGGTCAGACATACGGAGAAGCAGGGACGCACCACACCCTTTGTCCGGCTGTGCAGCAGTGCAAAATTATATTCCGGAATAACCTGGGATGCAATCTTTTCCCTTCGCCTTATGTCCTCCTGTATTAGAAGACGCTTGTCATTATAGGGTGACAGCCGCTCTGTGATGGCAACCAGCAGTTCGTCAAAGGAGATCCGGCTGCTGACCTTCATACACTGGAACTCATTAATAACATATTTGATCTGGGTTACGGTATAATTCACCTGCTCCAGCTGAAGTGCAAAATCATCCTCTGAGCGGGAATTCTTCGGTGTCTTGGCATATACCCGCACCTTTGCCTCAATTCTTTCCAGATCATTTTCCAGCAGCAGCGGGCTGACTCGTACTATGTCGGCATCCATCCCGTCCAGATTAATACTGGAGATGAGAAAATCCATCTTCTTCAGCTGCAAGGGAGTGAGATCCTCCTTGCCGTAGGTAACCAGCTCGGCACTGTCCTTAAGAAAACGTTTCAGCTTGGAATGCATGAGTCTGGAAATACCGATTCCGCTGGCACATACGATTCCGATATCCACCTTCCGCTTACTTTCCCGGTTATTTTCCAGCCGTACGCAGGCCGCACCAAAATGCATGGCCAAAAAACCGATTTCCTCCTCCGGAATCTGAAAGCCATAACGCTGCGTGATTAACCGGCTCACATTCTTGCTTTTATCATAAATCCCCGGGTAGGTCTCCTTGATCTGCTGCAATAAGGGGTTAGTAATGATCATACGGTTCTTCAGCCGGACAAAGGTCGGCGCAAGATGGGTTAACAAGCCCGCAATAAATTCCTCGTCCAGCTTCAGGTCATAGGCAATCTCCTCATCATAAGCGTCAATCATGTCATTAATAAAATTAAGAATTTCCTGTCTCTCTCTTTGATTCTCCGTCTCCAGCTCATCTTCATCGATATATTGTAATTTTGACCCCTTGATATGCAGCAGGATATAGGCAATCTCGATATCCGGAATATCGATTTGAAACTCCTCCTCCAGAGAGCTTGCGATATGGGCGGCCAAATTATAGTCTTCATTCTTCACCAGTTTTTCCAGTAATTCATCGTTTGGTTCTATTATTTCCTGCTGTAATATCCGGTTTACGGCAATCGTCACATGCAAAATCAACCCGATATAGGAATTCTCCGTCAATCTGGTTAATCTCTTGTCCCGGATACTCTGAAAGCAGATGATAACCCTGTTCAGGATATCATTGTTCAATAAGGAATAGATATTGGGACCTTCCTTGTCCCGCAGGATATCTATAATATTTCGTTCATTTTCCATGGTAAAGCTTTTCATCAGCTTATTATCGGAATTCTCATCGACAAACTTGCGTACCGCCAGCCGATAATCCTTCTCACTGCCTTCCAGGGCAACGCCATAGCCCTGCCTTCGTATGACGGACAGGTTAAACTGATTAAACCAGCCCTCCACCGCCTCCATATCATTGCTTATGGTGGCTTCGCTGACATCAAAGATATTTGCATAATAGTATAGCTTCTTAGGAGTCCGGTCACGCAGAATCTCAAGGATCAGCCGTTTTCTGCGATTCTCCTTATCTCCGGAATCAATGGTATCCTCCATTTGCAGTAATTCATATAATTTTCTTTTATCCTCTGCCTCACCCTGTAGCCAGATCCCGGTACCGGTTTTTGTCTGGAGCGAAATATGATATTTTTCTAACGAGGAACCTACATATTCCAGCTCTCTTTGAACCGTTCGTTTGCTGACCTTGATTTCATCAGCCAGCTTTCTTACTGATATGATTTTGTCTTCCTTTAATAATATCAACAGTATTTGGCGCAGACGCGGTGTAAAGCCCATGGTATCCTCCATTTCATATGATATTTCGGCATTGATATAACAAAAGCGTAGTGAGCATGATCAAGCTTGCTTGAATCATGCGATCGGAGCTGAAGATCATGAACAGTTTTACGTTCATGATATAATAAAAGCGTAGTGAGTACGATCAAGCTTGCTTGCAAATTAACACGTCTACGCACGAATAGCGGCAGACGCCGCCAATTCGTGCGTAAATTACGTGTCTTATGAAAGTGCTGATCGCTCCACTATATTCCCCAATATAGTGTTCTATTTTCCAGCCTTTAATTCTTCTACCAGCTGATCATATTCCGGAGCTGCCATAAAATTAGTGATTAAGACCAATTTGGCACTGGGATTACTCTTCGCTGCTCTCTCCTTTAGAGAAGAATGGGTTACGACAACCTGCGCTTCGGAAGGAATGGAGGATACTGAGGTATGGAGTACCTCAATCTCTTTCAATCCGGCCTCCGCCAGCTTCTTCTTCAAAATCGTAGCACCCATGGCGCTGGAGCCCATTCCGGCATCACAAGCAAATACGATCGTCTTCACATTCTTTGCATCCATCTTCCCATCGGAAGTAATTCCCTTGGATGCATTCTTCATATCCTGAACCTTGGCCTTTGCCGCTGTTATATCCTCATCTTTACCAAAGATCTTTAACAACGGAATTCCTACGAGGCAGGAAACTGCCGCAGAAATCACTACACTTAAGACTACCGGCAGATATCCGCCTCTTGGAGTCATCGCCAAGACCGCAAGAATACTTCCGGGAGCTGCAGGACCAACCAGCCCTCCGCCCAATACGGTGTTTGTAAGAACTCCGCTAACACCGCCCGCAATTACTGCTACGATTAATGCAGGATTTGCAAGGATATAAGGGAAGTAAATCTCATGAATACCTCCTAAAAAGTGAATAACGATGGCTCCCGGAGCAGAGCTTTTGATCATACCTTTTCCTGCAATCAGACATGCCAGCAGGATACCAAGACCGGGACCGGGATTTGCCTCCAGCAAGAAGAAAATAGATTTGCCGGCCTTTTCTACCTGCTCTATACCCATCGGGGTAAGAATTCCGTGGTTCAAGGCATTGTTTAAGAACAGTACCTTTGCAGGCTCAATGAGGATGCTTGCCAGGGGAAGTAAATGATTATCAACAAAAAAGCCAACGCCGGCTTCCATCACCGTATTTAATGCGGTCATGATGGGGCTGATTGCCTTCAAAGATATCACTGTTAAAATTGCACCGATGATACCAAGGGAGAAGTTATTTACCAGCATTTCAAAGCCGGCTCTGATTTTACCTTCCAGCAGCTTATCGAATTTCTTAATGATAAAACCACTGAAGGGTCCTATTAACATTGCTCCTAAGAACATCGGAACATTGGAGCCTGCAATCAGACCCATCGTAGCAATTGCGCCAATTACTCCGCCTCTGTGTCCTGCAACATTATAACCGCCTGTATATGCAATCAAAAGAGGAAGAAGTGATTTAGCCATTGGATCTACTAATACAGCGATACTTTCATTCGGTGTCCAACCCACTGATATGAACAACGTGGTAATTAATCCCCAGGCAATGAATGCCCCAATGTTTGGCATTACCATGCCGCTAAAAAATCTACCAAATGCTTGAATTCGTTCTTTCATAGTTAATCCTACCCTCTCACTTCAAAAATATTGTTTACGGTTTTCTGAAGAACTGATTGGCCAATCATCTTCTTGAGATAAAATTATCTTCTAGACAAAATTATTTTAAGCTAATTTTATCTTGGGATGATTTTATTATAGCGTCTCCGTCAGAAGGTTTCAATTTGAACAAATATTATTTTGTCGCTATTCAATAATGACATGATTAAATACCACGGGTTTTTTGGCATTTTGCACGATTAATAAGCAGTCAGCCCCGAATCCAAAAGGCCTGTCCAACCATCGGGACAGGCCTTTAACCTTTCACATCATTTCCATCGGCTTATATAATTCGCAATCCACTGCTCCAATTCTTCCTGGGGGAGCGGCTTGCAATGATAATAACCCTGCATGGCGTCACAATTCTCCTCCATTAAATAGCTGAATTGCTCTTCCGTCTCAACGCCTTCGGCAATAACAGACATTCTTGATTTATGGGCAATTGAAATTATATCATTGATAATCAAGGTACTATGGTGCTTTCTTGCAATGGAATCGACAAAGCTTTTATCAATCTTGACTACATCAATGGGAAGGCTTTGCAGGTAGTGCAGGGAGGAATATCCTGTCCCAAAGTCGTCCAGAAGAATACGAATGCCCATTCTTCTGATTGCATTCAGTTTGTCGATGCTTTGCTCCATCGATTTTATGATGCAGCTTTCAGTAATTTCTATCTGTAAATAGTTTGGATCCAATCCCGATTCATCAAGAATACGGGCTAAATCTTTTACAAAATCCTTATCCTCCAGCTGTATTTTTGACACATTAACGGCAATGGGAATTCGCAGAAACCCCTTATCCTTCCATATCCTGCCTTGCCGGCAGGCAGCTTCTATCACCCACCGTCCAATTCTTTTGATCAGGCCCGTTTCTTCTGCAATCGGTATAAACTCTGCCGGGGAGATCAAGCCCTTTTTATGGTGGAACCAGCGGATCAACGCTTCCATTCCGATAATTCTGCCATCCGACATACTGATACAGGGTTGATAGAACAGCCGGAATTCTCCTCTGTCCAGAGCCTTTCTCAAGTCCGCCTCCATCTCAGTTCTGATAGCGACCTTGCTTAGCATTTCCTCATTAAAGAACTTGTAATTGCTCTTCCCGGCTTCTTTTGCAGTATACATTGCGGTGTCCGCATTTCTGAGTATTTTCTGATAGTCCAGGCCATCCTCCGGTATGACGGTTACTCCGATGCTGGCCGATACATAGATCTCACAGTCAGCCACCGTCCAATGCCGGCAGAGCAAGGCATGAATATGATTCGCGAATATCACAATCTCACCCTTTATGGCAATATTCTCGATCAGGGCGATAAACTCATCCCCTCCGACCCGGTAGACTGAATAGTCCCTGGCTCTCAGCTTACCCAGCTCTCTGGCAACCTCCTGCAATAATATATCTCCGTAATCATGTCCTAAGGTATCATTAATATGTTTAAAATTATCAAGGTCAATATAGTATAAGGCTGTAAAGGTATCCTGCTTCGGTTTCTTCAGGAGATTCTCCAGCTTATCACTCAGCATAACCCGATTAGGAATATCCGTCAGAAAATCATAATAAGCCAGACGGTATACTTTATCTTCCTGATCCTTAAAATCCGTAATATCGGAGACAGAACCGGCCATCCTTACGGCCTCTCCTGCTGCATTCCTCAGCAGCTTAGACTTGATTAATACCCAGATCATGCGGTTCTGCTTCGTTATAACCCTGTATTCTGCAGCAAAATACGGATGCTTCTCCTCATCACATATCCTATAGTATTCCCGAAGCTTCTTCTGATCCTCTTCTAAAATACCCTGCGTCCACTTTGTCAGGAACTCCGGTATCTCCGTTCCCTCAAACCCCAGTATTTGAACCCATTTCTCCGATAAGAAGAAGGTATCTGATATAAAATCCCAATCCCAGAGTCCGTCATTGGCTCCCTCCGCAACCAGACGGTACCTTTCCTCGCTTTTTTCCAGAGCACCTTTGCTCGCCTCAATCTCCTCATACTGTGCCTGGATTTCTTCAAACTGTGCCTGCAGCTCTTCATGAGCGGCGGTTAATTCATCATTCGCCAGCGACAGCTTCGTATAATTCACCGCCAGCCTTTTCTTAAGAAGCTGTATATACAGCCTGAGTGCAAGAATAAGAAGCGTGACCGCCACACCGGCAGCTGCGATACCCGCGATTGCCTTTATAAAGAGATTCCGGTTATAGTAATCGGAATGTGTATAAAAATATTTCGTATAGATTACCTCAAATATACCGCCTCTCCTAAGCTGTTTTATTCTTTTATTCATATATTCCACCAGCTCCGGCCTATCCTTGCTGACCGCATATGCATGCGCACGGGGATAGAGATTCTCCAGCTTGCTGATTACCCGTCCCTTCATCTTCAAGGTAACCAATAAATTATCAATGAGCTGCTGGTTCTCAAATAATACATCAATTTTACTGTTTGCCAGATCTATGATCGCATCGGACAAATCTTCATATGCGGTATATTCCGTGATACCCAATTCACTGCTGAGGATACTCTCGGAATAATAGCCTTTTCCAACTCCAATGGAAAGTGTCTTAAGCTCCTCAAGAGAGATATCCCGGTAGCCAGCACGGGAATAGACGGAAATAGAGGAGTTAAATAAGGGATCGGTGAAGAGCACCTCCTGCTTTCGTTCCTCAGTTATCGCGATAATACCGGCGATATCGATATCCCCCTTCACCAGCCTGCGATAAACATTATTCCAGCTGTCATAGGAATACTGCACCTTATAATCTGCGCTATTGAAGATCAAATTGGTAAAATCCGGGTCAAAGCCATAGAGATAACTTCCGTTGGTGTATGTGAAGGGCGGATAGTTTTCGTCAACCTGGTAGATAACCTTAGAGCTGCCGGACGCACGGGCAAAAGCTTGAAACATAATGCCGGAAAGCATTATGCAGAATAAAAAAAAGAATATTTTTCTGGTAGTTGTATTCCTATTGATGTACATCCGCTTTCCACCTTTTACAAAAATGTGATTAATACCTGCGGAAATCCTTATGGAAAGTTACTGTCTGGTATGTATTACCATTATATAATACAAAGTCGAATTATGCAAGTTCAGGCCTCTCCGGCAGAGTCTGCAAGTATTTTACAGTCCCAAACGGTAACTACGTACAGGCATCGGTCATAAAATAATCTCAATGATACAGCAAAGGTCATACAAAATGAATTATCTATTGTTCAAAATCCTAGAATCAATTGTATTTGTAGCTGCACTTTCCACGGATGCCCTGATTGCAAGTATAGCCTACGGAAGCAATAAGATCAAAATTCCCTTGACTTCTCTCCAGGTAATCTCCTTCCTTTGTACCATCATCCTCGGAATTTCCCTTTTGCTTGGGACATGTGCCAAACAGTATATCCCCAGCAGCCTATTGCACTTCGTTTCCTTTGGTATTTTATTCATTTTAGGTATTATCAAGCTGCTGGATAATATGATAAAGTCAATGATTGATAAGCATACCGTCATAAAAAAGCAAATCCAGTTCAATCTGTTAAATCTGAATTTTATCTTGAGCATCTATGCTGATCCAAAGGAAGCAGATGTCGACGAATCGAAGATACTCTCGCCAAAGGAGGCTCTGTCCCTTGCCATTGCCTTATCCATCGACAATATGGCTGCCGGTATCGGCGCCGCACTTTCTAATATCAGCATCCCTGCCGTATTAGTTGCCTCTCTCCTGCTTAGCATGCTGGCGATAAAATCCGGAGAGCTGCTGGGAAATAAACTGAGTGATAAGGTCCCCTTCCGGCTATCCTGGCTTAGCGGCGGTATTCTGATTACACTTGCTTTTCTTAGATTAGTCAAATAAATCACGAACTTAGCCTTATCGGGCAGCGAAGTACCATGCTCGGCGCACAAAAAAATGCTTCAAATCCCTGGGACAGGGCTTGAAGCATTTTCTAATCAAGGTCCAAAAACATTATATTACAGGATTTCTTTTGAAGGATGGATCATTTCTTTCGGGCTTGCCCGGCGGCGTTATCCTCCTCTTCCCTACGCTCAATTCCTGCCAAAAAATGCTCATACACATTTTTTCTCTTTGAGCTTTCAATCATCACGGCGCCAACACATTTTTCGTAAAACTCTGCGGGACCAATCCCGCCTATAATTGCATATTGATATCCCTCATCACGCATTGCATGAAGGGAACGAAGCAGCAATGCCTTCCCGATTCCCTTCCCCTGATATTCCTGCAGCACTCTTGTGGGTCCGAAAAAGTCGGGTGCGGTTGCGTTATAGCATGCATAACCGATTATTTCACTGCCCCTGGCAGCAATAAAGCAAGAGATCGGCTTACCGGAAAAGCAGACATCGCATTCTCCCGCTGCGTTGCGGCTGGAATGCCCTTGTACCCAATCTAAGATACGAAGCTTATCCGGTGCCAGGGCACGGAACACCTCAATTCCCTCTTCCTTTAGCCGGTTGACAATCCCTTGATAATCCTCTAATTCCAAAAGATTTACTAACATGTCAGCCATTATTTTTCCTCCTTTTCCCGCTTTCCTCCAAAGCGATGAATGCAGCGCCTGCAACGCTGTCATATCTGGCTTCTACCAGCTTTAAATGCGGCAAATCCTCAAGCAGCCTACGCTCTACTCTCTCCCGTATTTCCCGGCAGTGAAGCAGAATTCCTCCGGCAAATGCTATTTCACCATGCTCCAACTGCAGATTCCGGGCTACCGGAAGCACCAGTTTTACTAATTCCTCTGCCGCTTTCTGGGCGATTGCAATCGCTTCTTTATCCTGCTTATGAATCGCTTCTGTCAGAAGCGGTGCAAGCGCTGCAATCTCTTTTTTGGAAGCCTCCTTGTAGGTGTATTGAATGATATCCTGTACGGATGCTCCGCCGATGGCCTTCAGCACCATGGGAAGAAGCATGCTGTTCTCAGTTCTTCCGTCGCAGCTTCTTACCGATGCGGATAGGAGGTCACGTCCGATGGCATAGCCGCTTCCTTCATCGTCAATAAGATGCCCCCAGCCGCCGGTCCGGCATTCCTTTCCAGCCTTGTTCTTTCCATAGCAGATGGACCCCGTACCGCTGATCAGGATGATTCCTTCTCCTTTTCCCAGGCTTCCATACAAAGCGCCGACATGATCTCCGGCAAAAATAAATTCGCATTGAAGCCCAATCTCTCTTAAGATTGTCTCAAAAAAATTCCTTGCTTTAGGATTGCTGATTCC
>JAEZFH010000335.1 GCA_023437885.1 Bacillota bacterium
TTGCCTACCTTAACATAAATATTATTGTCGTCCAGCGCATACTGATATCCCTGAAGTTTCGTGGTCTTGAATATGATCTCTGTTTCATTCCTGCTGTTTTGCGATACCGTGATATCCTTAACTGCAGCGGCTCCGTTGCTTATGGTGGAGCTGCTGATGCCGGACGTATAATCCCCGGCTAACCGTAAGACAAAACGGTTATTATAGTAGTCATCCTCATCCGTTATCATGCTTGCGGTTAATCCTGCAGGCTTGGGAATTATTATATTATATTGGCTGGGATCAGTTACAATCGGGGCTCCCGGATTCGGGTCCGGCTGCTGTACTGCTCCGGGAATCTGAAGGAGCAGGGAGAACTTATTCTCCTTTTCCGAAATGTATAGCTCATAGCCTTCCTTTACCCCCAGTATCAGTTGGGTCTTGTCGCTGGAGCTGATCGTATAGATGAGATTAATATACTTTGAGCCGGCAACGCTGGTATTAATCTCTCCCAACCCGCTTGCAGTATACGGCAGATCTACATATACCAGACCTTCCGTTTTGTTCAGGGTTGCCTTCAACGGCTTAAGCCCGGTCAGGGTCAGATAGTCACCCGCATTATTTGTTCCAAGTACAGCCGAAGTTATTGCATTATAATATACGGTAACATATAGTATTTGTTTATCCTCCGATAAAGACAGCTCATAAGAATAATCGGAAGAAAGCATCTCCAGTTCAATGGCCGTTGTCTGCTCTGTACTGTTTGCATAGGTACCTATGGTGTTTACATAATTGCTGGAGGACCCAAGCATTGAATAGGTCATATCCGTACAGGTCATATTGCTCGCTTGAATTATGAGCCGCTTATCACTGGTGCTGGAGGTAACTCTGCCAAAACTGCCGGCTGCAATAATCTGGAAGGTCTCTGCATTCATTTTGCTGTTACTGTAGTCTCTGGCTACGGAATATATTGTACCGGGGGTTGTTGCAGAAGTCTCCGGGCTTAACTCATGGACATTGCTACTGTTCCCGTACAAGGGGTCATTCCCACTCCATTGGTTTAAGATAGTACCGGGTTCAATAATAACACTTTCGTCTCCCAATTCCGGAGAATTGGAGCCGTCATCCTTCCTGGTTGTAATGATTGAAGTCCTGGTTGTATTATCCCATTTGTAATTATACCCGAGGCTGGCCGCGGTAAAGCTTCCGGGAACCATCACATAGGAGGTGTTAATATTATGGTTTTTCACGATCATTGGCGCCGTCTCCAGCTTGGCTGCAACTCCGTTCAGATAAGCGGTCCTGCTTCCGACGGTCATCACCAGGACCGTGTCCCCCTTGGTCAGGGTGATTTTCTTATCCGCACTGCTGTAGGAGTAAGAGGCACCAATGGCTGCATTGGTAAATACACTCTTTGCGCGCAGCATTGCTGTGTTATTGGTGATAATACTCGGCATGTTGCCAAGATTAATATTCTTTCCGTTAACGGTCACCTTTCCCAGCGTTCCGGTATACTCAAATCTGTCACCGCTATTGTAGGATAACAGCAGGGAGGTTTTCACAATTGCAACCGTACTCGTACTGCTGTTCCAGGTATACCCCAGCCCCAGAGTCTCTGACACATATCTTGACGGAACCAGTACCTTGATGAGATTGTCATCAACATATTTCACCTTCACGGGAGCGACGGGTAAGGTCACCGCTTTGCCGTTCACCTTAGCCTTGGTACTGCCAATGGTCATCAGGATTGTCTTGCCGTATTTTGATATGGATACGGTACCCTGTTCTTTATCATAGACGCATTCAGCAGCAATATCCGATTTCTTAAAAATTTCATCATAGGGTACCAGAGCCGATCCATTCACCAGAATTCCTGGCAGCTGCTTTTTTCCGATGGTTTCACCATTTAAGGTAACCTTAATTTGCTTATCCTTATAGGTCATTTCCTTTTTGGTGGAATAATTGTATATTTTCAGCCCACCGGCCGCGGATGCCGTAGTATTCACCATCCCAAGTGCAATAAATACTGTCATCAGCATAAATCCAAGCTTTAAGCATAAGCGGCGGCTTCGGCTTCTATTCTCTTTTGTGATTGTTAAATTCGTTTGTAATTCATACATCATTTGCTCTTTTCTCTTACCTCCTGTCACAGTCTCGTTGGGTGAATTTCTCAGGTACTGCAGAAGCTCCTATCCCGCTTGAGGACATGATCTTTCGCTACGCACGCATGCCTGCAGGAATGCGGCGCGAGTGTCTTTTAAGGATGCGGCTTTTTCCGCATCCCTTTGCACTATGCTCTACTCTGCTTCCATTTATTACGATAGTATTAAATATTGTTAAAACTGTGTCAGCTTCCAAATTTATCACATAAATATTGTTTTTTATACCTATACTTCCATAAATCTTCAGGATATCCTGTTGAAATTTGTTAACAAGCAGCTATACTACATAATTCTACTCATGTAGTCATTATTTTATTTCGACGCACCCAGAATTCTACACCAGTCGTTCTGATAACCCAAAAACAGTGATAATTATTACATGTTCATTGCATTGTATACTATTAAGATAGAATGGAAAGGAGTGGTTTTCATAGTGCTTGTGATATGTTATAATATCGATAGATACTACATCAATTCCATATAACAATTGTATCTTTATCGCTGTTTGTGCAGATACAGCGATATGTGCGTTTGCACAATATCAAGTTATACGGTGCAAGACAGAAACTTTTATCAAACTTTACTGCATAACCTCAGGTAAAGCTGCTTTAAAAACTTATACTAATATAATAATTAATACATGATCACGAGAGGTACGAACACAAATGAAGCTTCAACAATTACTTAGTTACACGAGAAAAGCACTGGATGATTACCAGATGATCGAAGATGGTGACGGGATTGCAATTGGTGTTTCAGGCGGTAAGGACAGTCTTACCCTGCTGTATGCCCTCTCCGGCCTGCGCCGTTTTTATCCCAAAAAATTTGAGATAGAAGCCGTTACTGTGAATATGGGCTTTAAAGAACTGGATTTTACAGCTGTAGCCGAGCTCTGCAAGGAGCTGGGAATCAATTATACCATTGTAGAATCAGACATAGCCGAAATCGTCTTTGAACACCGCAAGGAAAGCAACCCCTGTTCTTTATGTGCAAAGATGCGCAAGGGAGCTTTTAATACCCGGGCGAAGGAGTTAGGCTGCAATAAGGAGGCCTATGCTCATCACTATGACGATGTTATTGAGACCATGCTGATGTCTTTGATTTATGAGGGAAGAGTTCATTGCTTCTCTCCGGTTACCTATCTTGACCGTTCGGATATCACCCTGATTCGTCCTCTGATCTATGTGGAGGAACAGGATATCAAGGGATTTCGCAACGCACATCAGTTGCCTGTAGTAAAAAACCCTTGTCCTGTGGATGGCTATACCAAGCGGGAGTATATAAAGCAGCTGATCAAAACCTTAGGCAAAGAAAGTCCCGGACTGAGAGAACGGCTGTTTCACGCCGTACAAACCAGCGGTATACCGGGATGGAGAATGCCCGGGTTATAAGATTGAGATAGTGTGAAAGGATGCTGATAAAGCAGTTATCCCGCTGCAAAGCGGCGGTATGGCAGTTAGTGTAACTTATTGAAAGGCACAGTTCATGCGGCAAGTTCATATCGTATCATTTTGAAACAAGCTTTCATATCCCAAATTCGGGTGTTTGACAAAGGAGATTATTATGACAGAACGTAATTATCATGACCAAATAAATATCGATAATACCCTGCGGCTGCGGGTTCTGGAGGAAAAGCTGCCCCATTTTTGCAAATACTTCTTCCGAGGGATTGAACCCACCACCTCTTCCCGCACAAGAATTGCCTATGCGTACGATCTCGGTGTCTTCTTTGAATGGCTGAAGAATTCCAATCCATCACTTAAGAATACGCCCATCACTGAATTCCGGCTGGAACTGCTGGACCAGATCAAGGCAATTGATATCGAAGAGTATCTGGATTACCTGACCTATTACAAATCGGCAGATGAGAAAGAGCACCTTAATACGGAAAAGGGTAAGAAGCGGAAGCTGGTTTCTCTGCGAAGCTTTTATAAATACTATTTCCGCAAGGAAATGATTACTACAAACCCTGCATCCCTGATTCGTGTTCCGAAGCTGCATGACAAGGAGATCGTCCGCTTGGAAATTGATGAGGTAGCGAAGCTGTTGGATGAGGTGGAAACTGCGGACAACATGACCAAGACCCAGCAGAAATATCACGAAAAGACAAAGCTCCGTGACCTGGCTCTCATGACACTGCTCCTCGGAACCGGAATCCGTGTCTCCGAATGTGTCGGCCTGGATATCAATGATGTTGATTTTGATAATAACGGAATAAAAATACGAAGAAAAGGCGGTTATGAAGTGATCGTATACTTCGGAGAAGAGGTTCGCATTGCGTTGTTGGATTATCTTAAGGAGCGAAAGCAGATCGTTCCCTGCGAAGGCCATGCCAATGCCCTGTTTCTCTCCCTTCAGCAAAAGCGGATCAATGTACGCTCCGTAGAAAATCTTGTGAAAAAGTACGCTTCCACCGTCACGAAATTGAAGAAAATTACTCCTCATAAGCTGCGGAGCACCTATGGTACCAGCCTGTACCGGGAAACCGGTGATATCTATCTGGTAGCCGATGTTCTCGGCCACAAGGATGTAAACACTACAAAAAAGCACTACGCAGCGATTGAGGATAACCGCCGCCGCAGCGCCGCCAATGTGGTAAAGCTGAGAGAAACAAAGTAATAAGAATTAAATTTCGTACTATTCGTTAAAAAATGAACTTTATTTTAAAATGCACCCACTAAGCTTAAGTGGCGCATTTTTGATTCTGAAAAATGTTGTAGGTTAAACCATCGAGATGCCTGGTGATATCATATGGATGGAAGTTTAAGAGAGTGGTGAAGCCAATGGTAAAATAGCTAAATGATTCTCTAAATACTCTAAGCATATTCTATGACAAAATTATATATTAAAGGAGGTTCCAAAATGTGTACAAGCTTTGCAGTATACAGTCAAGAAAAAGCTATTTATGGTATGAATTTCGATGCTGATGATATTGATTTAAAACTAAAAGTCAATAGTTATAATGATATGAACTTATTTTACTTTTCAGGCTTATTAGATAACAAATACAGGGATATCGCTGGTTTTAATAGTGAGGATCTTTTTATCTGTACTCAAGCAGTAGAATATAGTCCATCTAATACTTTAATATATCAAAGTACACAAATCCGAAAAATGGGATGTATAGTTACTGTTCCCTAAATAATAGAAAACAACATTTATTCACCAAAAACTTATATTGTTCCTGGAATAAATGTCGTATTAATATTTATGGGATAAATTAGAATACGTTGGGATACAGCTATACTCATCCCATATGGTTATTGAATTTGCTTTTACAAATACGTGCCAATATAAAGCACAAAATACCGGGCAGCAGAAATTCTAGCATTCTATCTGCAAAAAACGGCAGTCTTGTATTATAGGGGCTAAAATCAGTTATTTCTATTGTCATGATAACAATAAATAATACGCAAATTAAAGTTCCAATGACATTCAACAGTTTAAAATAATTCTCTTTTTTCATAATCTCATACTCCCGCTCATTTACTATTTGTCAGCTTCGTAATAATTAGTAATTCAAATTCCAGTTATTCGTGTTTTTTAACATAATGGAAGTTCAATCCACCCTTCACATTGGAACTTGTGGCGATCCGTAATATTCGCATATACCATTGTTTCATCAGCTATGAATTTACTCTCTTAATATTTTCTGCATTGCTTTACCTTTCGCTAACTCATCTATTAATTTATCTAAATATCGAATTTGCCGCATTAAATCATCTTCTATTTCTTCCACCCGATACCCGCAGATCACTCCTTTGATGAGTGAAGCGTTCGGATTAATCTGAGGTGCTTGATTAAAGAAGGTTTCTACATCTACTTCTTTCATTAATTGTTGTTGTAATGAATGCTCATCATAACCGGTAAGCCAAAAAATGATTTCATCTACTTCTTCTTTTGCTCTCCCTTTTTTCTCTGCCTTTTGAATATAAAGCGGATAAATACTTGAAAAAGTCATTCTAAAAATACGCGGTCTCTCCATTTTGAAACACTCCTTTGCTATTATAAAATTTCTCATCGTGCTTATATTCTGCATTCTTCTGACAAAATATTTTTTGCTCCTGCCTTGCTGGAAGAATTACCATTTGCTTCATAATTTTAAAAAAACATAATGGAAGTTCAACCATACAGCCATATAGGAAACAATGCCGTATCCATTTTACACTTCCCATAAATCATATCATCAAATTATCATGGCTTGCAATCATTCTTTTAGGACGTCACAGGAATCATCACTTTTTCAAACTGATAGTGACCTGTGTCCACAGTCATGCGGCACATCGTGAGTTCCAAATCAAAACGCCGCCTGCCGCAGCTGCCAGGATTGAGAAACAACACTCCATTAATAACTTCCGCGAAATATTTGTGGGAGTGCCCATAGATTACCACGTCCACATTTGTCAAGTATTTGGGGACATCTAACTTGTTATGAATGATGAAGAATCGCACGCCTTCCATTGTGACGGTAATGCTTTTAGGCAGGGCTTCCGCCCAATCCCTGTCATTGTTACCACGCACCACATAGGTTTCTCCGCGCTTTCGCATGGACTCGACAATGTTTGGGGTGTTGATATCACCAGCATGGATGATGATATCAGCTGCAGACAGTTCAGTCATGACATGCTCTCGTAGCAGACCGTGGGTATCGGATAGGATTGCTATATGTTTCATGAGCTCCTCTTTCTTTCTATTGATATTGAAAGGATTTGAAGTATTATATAAAAATATCACACTAATGTTAGTTCTTCTACAGATATACAAACAACTGTTATCGCCAAACATAGAGATAATATTATTATACACGATTTATCCGCAGGACGTAATAAGAAAATGATAAGAGAGAATGCACTAATTCTTTTAGATACATTCTCTCTTATCGTCCGGATGGCAGAGCTATTATATAATAAGACATGGATTAGCTTCAACATCTGCAAAAGTTTTTTGTATACCAATGTATTTCTCACAAAGCCGATAAAACCTGTCGGCTTCTACCGGCTTGGATATGTAATCATTCATCCCCGAATCCATGCACCGCCTCCGGTCCGCTTCCGTGCCACAGGCGGTCATCGCAATAATAGGGGCGTGTTTATGCCGGCTGTCATTGCGGATGTGCCTGGTCAGCTCATAGCCGTTCATCACAGGCATTTGAATATCCATCAGGATCAAATCCACCCGGGTCGTATCCAATATTCTTAATGCTTCCTCCCCGCCGCTGGCAGGAAGTACCTGGTAGCCTATATTCGCTGCCATGGCATAAATAATTTCCTGATTAATCGCATTATCCTCAACGCTTAATATAACCGCCTTCTGCTTTCGTTCTGTATCCATGATCCCACACCGGCAGGGCTGCTCCACGTCCACGGTCTCCTGCTTTATTCCCGTTATTGCGTTTAATGGCTTCTTAAGCCGAAACAAATCACATATGAAATAAAAGGTAGTTCCTTCGCCAAGCTTACTTTCAACATAAATATCCCCATTCATCAGATTGGCGAGACTCTTGGCGATGGTTAGTCC
>JAEZFH010000346.1 GCA_023437885.1 Bacillota bacterium
GAGGAAAAAGGCTGCCATTATCTGATTGAATTAAAGGCCGGCGGTGATCTGGATAATAAAAAGGCCAAATCTGAGAAGATCGCCCTGTTGAACGAATTCTTCATCCTTAAGAATTCACTGCTAAATAATGAAACGGTTCGAATCTATTTTGCTACTGCCTATAATAAATTCGGAGAGGATGTTCCCTGGCGGCAGGAGCGGGTCCAGACCTTCTTCGCCGAAGAAGAGCTGTTAATCGGTAAAGCCTATTGGAATTTTGTATGCAATGACCCGGATGGCTACCGAATAATATTTGACCAGTACCGCACCAGCTCGGAGTATATGAAGGCTGCCCTGACCCGGATTAAGCAGTTATATTTTCATTCCCCAATATAAGATGATGAACATGCAATCTGTTCCTGTAATATAAATTACATAATATTTGTAATGTGGGACATCGGATGACCGCTGCATCCATTACAATAAAACATAAGAGTGGTTAGCAAAGTATGCCACTCGTTGTTTGCTTCTGATTGATAACGAGAGGAGATTACCCCCTTATGATAGACGTAAAAACCATAGATAAATACCTGCTGATGCATGGTGATTGCATGGAGAAACTGAAGGAAATCCCGGATGGAAGTATCGACCTTATCCTTTGCGATCCGCCTTATAATCTGGCAAAGTACTCCACCGGCAATATGAAATTCGATTGGAGAAGCGAGATTAATAATGATGTAGCAAAATGGGACCTGAAGGAGCTCTCCCCCATTGATTTCCTCGACGAATTCAAGCGTGTGCTCTCCCCTACGGGCAATATCTTTATTTTCACCAGCTATAACCTCATCGGCAAATGGCACGAGGTATTTGACAGCGAATTCGATACCTTCCAATTCATGGTTTGGCATAAGACGAATCCGGTTCCCAACATCCGCAAGTCCTCCTTTTTAAACAGCTGCGAACTGATTGTATGTATGTGGAACAAAGGACACACCTGGAATTTCTCAAAACAGAATGAGATGCATAATTTTATTGAAAGTCCGATCTGTATGGGAAGCGAACGCCTGAAGGAGCCAAAGCATCCCACGCAGAAGCCCCTGTCCGTGCTGAAGCAGATTATCAAAATTGCCAGCAAGGAGAATGACCTTGTATTGGATATGTTCATGGGTGTTGCCTCTACCGGAGTAGCCTCGGTGGAGATGAACCGCCGTTTTATCGGCATTGAAATTGACGATACCTATTATGAAGCATGCGAAAAGCGCATGAGGGAATGCAAATAGCACCACCCGGTTCTTATTCCTTCCCCGGCAGGGAACAACGAGCCGTACACTTTTGAACCAGTCATTGTTAACAGAAAAGGGCTTCACCGGTCTGCAGATACTATTGCAGACGGGTGAAGCCCTTCTTTATCAAGTCATCCCTGTCGACATCCCTGCCAAACAGAACATATCTTACCGGTGGCAGTACTAAGACAGATACACGATCTCGCTAATGCTACACTCCATCCTCCGGTGATTATACCCGGAACTGGGCTATCTCCGACTTCAGGCGCTCGGAGCTGTCCCTGGAGGCACCGACCTCCTTGGCTACCTCCGAAGATTTATCCGTGATATTGGATATCTTCTCTGCGATATCTCCCGTTCCCACGGCTCCCTCCGTAGCCGCGTTAGCCACCTCGGATACGGATACGATGATATTTTCTATGGATGCCAGCAATTCCTCCGCAGTGGCACTAAAGTCGGTTACTACCCCGTCAATATAAATTGCATCCTCCATATATGCCCTGGCTACACCAGCCAGCCGGTCAAAGCTTCCGGCAACATCCCTGGAGACGAATTGAAGCAGGGAATCCGCATTGCCGGACAGATTTCCCACTGCATCCGTAACCTGCTGCGTGACCTCTTGAATTTTTGCCACAGCCGTCTTGGACTGGTTTGCCAGGTTACGAATTTCGTCCGCAACCACCGCAAAGCCTTTGCCGCTCTCTCCGGCCCTTGCCGCCTCAATCGAAGCATTCAATGCCAGCAGATTCGTCTGGGCTGTAATATTCATAATAGATACCGTCAGCACCTTGATTTCATCCACAACCTTCGCCTGCTCCAGCGCTTCCTTCAATCTTGCTTCAATCTCGGCACCCAGATCTCTTACCTTCGTCTGTGTTGTCTCTACATCCATTTTGGTGTCGGATGCACGCTTACTGATCTTGACAATCTCCAGTGCCGCCTCCTGGGACTTCTCAGCGATAGACCTTGAGGCTGTCTCAATCTCCGCGGAAGTAGCTGACATCTCCTGTGCGGAAGCCGCCGTTTCCTGCATGCTTGCTGCAAGTTCCTCGGTTGTCGCAGCCACATCCTCAATATTTTCGTTCAATACTTTGACATTCTCGTTGATATTCCCTACCGTATCAATAATATTATCTGCTTCTGTTTTGGTGCTGCCCACCAGCTTCGCAACAGACTCCTTCATTTCCTCCAAATCCTTGGCCAAAACCCCAAACTCATCCTTCCGCCCGTGATACCCCTGCGGCAGCTGGACCGTAAAATCTCCGGTAGAAAGCGTACTCAGATATTTTCCGAAGGTGCGGAAGTCACGGTTCAGTAC
>JAEZFH010000417.1 GCA_023437885.1 Bacillota bacterium
TTCGGACAGGGGACGGTCACCAATTCGGGAGTGGTTGGACAGGATAATGTATGGGAGAGGGAGCATCCGTTCCTGTGTGATTATCCCGGGGAATACATTACGCTTGTCGGGCAGAATTTTGAAACCAGGGATAATTCAAACCAGGTTACTCCGGGAGAAATTGTACGCACAGGGGCTTTCTCACCTTATGGCACTCCTAATCTTCCATATGAAACCAGAAAGGCATATGTAAAGGCGTCGGGTAGTGTGTTAATGGCAAATATCGACGGTACCGCATTGGAATTATATGCCTGGGGCCTTAGAAATCCACTTAATCTTAGCTTTAATGACAGTGGTCAGTTGTATGTGGCCAGCAGAGGATATGATAACCGGGGGAGCCGGCCGATAGCTAATGCTCCGGATGAGTTTTTTGCTGTAAATTCCGGGTTATGGTATGGATGGCCGGATTACTCAGGCGGCAATCCGGTCAGTCAGCCAAGGTTTACTCCGGAAGGAAGAAAGAGTCCGGAGCTGTTGTTAAATAGCCTTCCGAACGTACCCGTCGAGCCCTTTGTCACCTTCCCCTCCAACTCCAATATTATGGGCTTTGCGTTTGATTACAATAACTTTGGAACCTATGGGGATGCTTATATTGCAGAATACGGAAGTGTGGATTTTGCGAATAGTCATGAAAACATATCCTATGCCGGGGTGGGACACCGGATATCTAAAATAGATATGAAAACCAGAACCGTGAGTACGTTTGCCATTAACAAATCCGGATTCCCGTCGCATATTTCACAGGAAGGCGGATTTGGCAGGCCGTTAGATATCGCATTTGGCCCTGACAGAGCGATGTATGTTCTGGATATGGGAATTGCGGACAGTGAGAATCCGAACATGATATTGCCATATACGGGTGTCATTTGGAGAATCTATAAATCATAATAATTCAGCTTGTTACTATAAAACTGCCAATTGTGCTAACTGATTGGCGGTTTTTTGCTATATTGAATGCATTACTTACAGGAGAAGATGGGACGAATAAGGATCCATTATTTAAAGGCAGATATTTTCACTCCTTGTATCTGGAGAAGGATGTACAAAGGCAGATTGCTGCTAATAAAAGCTTTACTTTGCCGTAAGAGTACCCAGCCATTGGTAGAGGATGGGGGCAAATTCAGAAATTATCCGCTGTTTCCCTTTGACAGTCTTAGAAGATTTGAGATGTATTCGATTGAAGTGGATTGCGGCGGTGAATTAGCTGCAGAAGCACATCCTCAGGGAACGGAAGAATTTATTGCGGTATTTTCTGGTGAGATTACAATAACTATTGGCGGGGAGAACTTCGCAGTAGCTGCCGGAGATTCCATCAGATTTAAAGCTGACAGGCCCCATGCATATAGAAACAATGGGCCTGGATCCTGTAATTTGAGCATGGTAATTTATTATCCGGTATAGGAAACAGTATATCCATTTAGAATTATAGAAATCAGCTCCTGTACCAGGGTTATGGCAGGAGCTGATATTATTATGAGGGTAGTAGATGGCTTTAGATTCCTTTATAAAGCCACTGACTCTCAGCGATAAGAAAATCCGGGTCCGGATCTTGTTTATAAAAATATCTATGCTGTTTTGTGCTGCATTCCACACATCCGTTAGCAACTGAATTATAGAGAAGCTGACCGCAATTATAGCATTGCTTTATGTTATAAACAAATCTCTCTGCTTCACTGTTATAAAAATGCTGATATATCTCAAGGTCAAAGCTGCCCATCTTATATAATACGGTTTTTCTGTGCCATTGTCTGTAATCATCAAAGGCATATCTGCCTGCTTCATTGGTTAATCCGAATATCTTAGCGACGTCCGTAAAGTTCCTGCACGCGGCGTAATGAATAGCCATCCTTGGAGCCAGTATATTGCTGGCAAATACATTAGCCTCCTGCTCCATCCGGGGAGTATGATTCTCGCTGTGCCTGAGAATTACATGCCCCAACTCATGCATGAGGGAAAACCGAATTCTTCCCGCTGGCTGATTATCATTATAGCAGATTTTGTCTTTGTAAAAAAGGGCATCGTTGCTGTAACTTAGACAGTAACTGCGCAATTCATCATTTAGGGAAGAATAGGCGTGAGTATTAATCCGGTAAGATGCAAGAATGTCGAAGCAATTAATCGGAAAGGAGGCAATATGGCATTCCTTATATACATTCAAAATACAAAAACGGATATGGTCATAATTCATGGTGTTTTCCTTACTATAATTCGGACAGCATTTTTATTAATTTCATCTTTTCTTCCGTCGAGAGATTTTTACCGTTTCTGGCAATTAAAAATTGTAAATCCTCATAAGAAGGTTCTTTTGGCAGTGCCCTGTCTTCAGAATCGACAAACTCATCCAGAGAACAATTGAGTACCTTGGCAATTGCCTTTAAGGTCTCCAGCTTTGGGTCCTTTGTAGCACCGCTTAATATCTTATCAATCGTGCCCTTTGGTACACCGGATAAATTTGATAATTCCTCATTGGTCAGTCCCATCTCTTTTTTAAATTCAGCAATTTTATCAAGGCCCATGAAAACTCTTCCCCCTTTACTATATCAAAGTATATCACCGTTAACGGAAATAGTCAATAATTATTTACCGTCAAAATTCATAAATGTAGTAATTGACGGAAATAAAAGGAGACACATCTATTGACAATAACCGTTAATGGTGATATATTATTTAATAAATAACCGTTAAAGGTTTGAGAGGGGGGGGTATGAATGTATCAATATTTAATAAATGAAATGATGAAATCCAATATAAAGATATCAAAGCTGGCAATTCGTATCGGTGTGACTGAAAAAACATTGCGAAACAAACTGAATGGAAAAACGGAATTCAGTTGGCCGGAGGTATTGCAAATAAGAAATATAGTAGCACCGGAGGTCACGCTTGAGGAATTATTTCAAAAGAATTAATTATAAACCAAAATAGAACAAGCGTTCTTGTTCATATTATACTTTGGTTGTAAATAGATGTCAATCGGCAAATTACATATTTATATAAATAGATTCATTCAGGAAGAAACCGGAGGAGAAGCAATGACGGAAAACGAGCTAAATCAGTACAGAGCAATAAAAAATGAAATTGAAGACATTACCTTTCGTATAAAGCAGTTGGAGCAAATGAAGCTGTCTATGGTATCAGACAGGGTAAAAGGGTCATCCAAGCATTTTCCTTATTTAGAGCAAAATTTTTATATCAGGGGAATCGATCCGGAGGAGAGCGAGAAAAGGCAGAGATGGATCAAGGAGCTTCAACGAAAACGCAATCAAAAATTAGTCGAGCTGCTTGAGATGGAATCGAATATCCATGATTTTATCTATACGATTCCGGATAGCGAGATCAGACAAATCTTTATCTTCCGTTTTGTGGATGGTCTTTCTCAGGAAGATATCGGGCAGAAGCTGCATATGGACCGGAGCGGAGTATCTAAGCGCATTACCAAATACATGACAGCTTCCCGGAGGTAATATCCTACCGATCAGCACACAAATCACAGAAGAAGCTGTTACAATAGTATTATGGAAAGCTGTAGCCGTTCCGGAAACAGGTCTAAGCCTGGGCTACTTATTACATGATTCGATAACTAATCATTAACCCATAAACACAGCAAAGGAGGTTATCACTATGTATGACAATTGAAATAACTACACTAATCTCAATAATGGCATTATTTATCACAGTAACATCAGTAACATTCACAATATATTTCAGCCTAAGAAGCGCTAAGCGCAATGACAGCTCTGATATAGAAAAAAAAGCAATTGAACAGGCAACTATCAATATCAAATTAGACCAAATAGGCGGAGATGTAAGAGATATCAAATACGATGTAACCGGAGTAAAGAAAGATATCTTAGCGCTGAATGAAAGAGTTGTAAAGGTTGAGGAATCAGCAAAACAAGCGCATAGCCGCCTGAATGGGATAGAAGAAAGAGAGAAGGTGAATTAATGGAAGTTTTAAGTCAATTTGTAGTAATGATAATAATGGCTATCTGCCTTTGTATCGGATATGTCATCAAGAACAGCCTTGATTTCATACCGAATAAATATATTCCGTTAATCATGGCAATTCTTGGAGTGGGGATAAACATCTGGTTAAACCGATGGAACTTCACACCGGAGATATTGCTTGGAGGATTGGCCAGCGGGCTTGCAAGCACGGGAGCATTTGAAATGGTTCGAAATCTTTCAGAAAGAAATCAGGGTGGTACAGATGGCGAAGCTTAAAATAGCAATCGATGCAGGACATGGATCGGATACGGCAGGTAAACGCACTCCCCCAATGCCGGCAGCGATAGATATTGATCAAGATGGAAAGGCAGAGATTGATCAGGGAGATCAATATCGTGAGCATTATGCCAATGTTGGAGTGGCACAGTACCTGGTTCAGGAGCTTGAACGGTGCGGATTTTATACATACCGAAGCGGTTTTGATAATGCAAATGCATATGATGACCCGGATCAGGCATTGCCGGAGCGGCAGAAAGCAATTGCAAAAGCTGATTGTGATTATAGTATTTCGATTCATTTTAATGCTTACGGTGATGGCAAATCATTTAATTCGGCAAAAGGAGTAGGAATTTATATTCATAATAAAAACGTTGGCCAGTCAGAAAAATTGGCGAAGGCTGTGTTGAATAAGCTTATTCAGGGAAAGAAACAGGCCAATCGTGGTATATCAAAACAAGCTCTTGCTATGTGCAATTGTATTAATCTGGACGTCAAGGCGGCAATTTTGGTTGAGTTGGCATTTATGACAAACATAGAAGAAGCTACTACAATGATGGCAAACCAGGTGTTTTGGAAGGAGTGCGCCCAGGAAATTGCCCGAGGTGTCTGTGAATATACAGGAGTAAAATATATTTCTGAAGCTAAAATGATATACAAGGTTCAGGTTGGAGCATTTGCAGTAAGAAAAAATGCAGAGCAGCTTAAAACGAAATTAATGGATGCAGGATTCGAGGCAGATATCGTAGAGGTTCAGAATTAATATAAACACAGTATAGAATCGATGATATACATAGGCTGAATGGCTTAAAAAAAAAATTGCAGGCATCGTCCCGATGAAAGGTGTAATTGAATGGCCTTTTCTTCTATGGTATCCATACCAATTAGGAAAGGCCATGTTCACTAGGAATACCATAAAGCTATTGGTTTGTTACAGCTACTCGATCCACCGTTGCATATCGGTTCGTTTGATTTATACTCCGATAATACATATAATTTTATATGCAAATGCAATCAGGAGGTCCAGATGGAGAATTAGCGGCATCCATGCGTTATCTATCCCAGAGATATACTATGCCAAACAGAAAAGTGGCAGGTTTATTAACTGATATCGGCACCGAAGAACTTGCGCATATGGAAATGGTAAGTGCTATCGTTCATCAGATGACGAGAGATCTGACCCCTGCTGAGATCTTGGAGGGCGGCTTTCAGAATTATTATGTAGATCACACCCTTGGATTGTGGCCACAATCTGCAGGTGGAGTACCTTTTAATAGCTGCTTCTTCCAGAGCAAGGGCGATCCGATAACTGATTTGGTGGAGGATATGGCGGCAGAGCAGAAGGCAAGAACTACCTACGACAATATCCTCAGACTAGTATGCGATCATGATGTATGTGATCCGATCAAATTCTTAAGAAAGAGAGAGATCGTTCACTTCCAGCGCTTCGGTGAAGCATTAAGAATGATTCAGGATGAGCTCGATTCCAGAAACTTTTATGCAGTTAACCTTGCCTTTCCGGCAGACTTTACGAAATAAAAGTATAGAGGAACAGGCCTCGAAGATAGTACAGATAGACACTGTTAGAGGGCATGTAACTTTGGTCTCAAATAAGTATATCAGGGTTACAGTTCGCCTGTGGCATTCCAAGTCCCTTTTACTTCTTTCCTTCGCACGTTCAAAGCGCTCCGCTTTACAAGATATGCAAATCTAATCTTCTTCACGTGTGCCCATTGGTAAGAAAGCATTGGTTAGATTGGCCGCCTCTGCGCAAAAGGAACTGGAATGCTACAGGCTGAACGGTATCTTCTTCGGGACTTTTCAATAATAAGTATTGACAAATGAATGATCAGGGATTAATATGTATTCATTAATAAGAGAAACCTTTGAGAAAGAAGAGTAAGCTTTAGTACGACATTACAGAGAGTCGCAGTTGGTGGGATGCGACATGGAGTTTTTAGCTGAATGGGCTTTTGAGGGCAACCCGAACTAACAGTAGGCGTTGACGGAAACCATAACCGTTATCAACATGGCATATATGGTTCGTATATGAAGATAAGTGGATATATGATAGAGCTGACGGTTCAGCTTTTATCATAGGTCAATTTGAGTGGTACCGCGGAGTGAATTCGTCTCAAGTATATTTTATACTTGGGACTTTTTTTATTTCACAATTATTCTTCCACCAGCTTGACAGACACGAATGGCGAGAACGAACAAAGCATTAACATCTTTATCAGACGATGACAGGAAGTAAAAAACTTGTCTTATGTCGAAGTTGATTGCCGCAGAGACGGCAGAATGGAGGATTCTTATGAAGAAATTAGTAGCTTTTGTATTAGTGATCGCATTGGCGATAGGTATGATGACAGGCTGTGGAGCAAAGGATGACGGCAAGATAACCATCGGTATCGGACAATTTGCTGAGCATGGCTCCCTTGATAATTGCAGGGAAGGCTTTCTGGCGGGGCTTGCCGAGGCAGGCTATACGGAAGGAGAAAATCTGGAAGTATTGTTTGAGAATGCCCAGGCGGATACCGGAACGGCAGGCCAGATTGCCAATAATTTTGTATCCAATAAGGTGGATTTAATCTGCGCAATTGCAACGCCCATGGCACAGAGTGCCTTTGGTGCCGCAAAGAATACCGATATTCCGGTCATCTTTACAGCGGTTACGGATCCGGTTCTGGCCGAGCTTGCGAAGGCGGACGGGACACCCGGCGGCAATATTACGGGCACCAGCGATAAGCTCCCGGTTGAGAAGCAGTTGGAGATGATCCGTGCGATCCTGCCGGAAGCAAAGACCATCGGAATTATGTATAGTACCAGCGAGGTGAACTCAGTATCGGCAATCGAAGAATATAAGGCAGCTGCAGCAAATTATGGTTTCGAAATCATAGAGAGCGGCATAGCAGCAACTGCAGATATTCCCCTGGCGGCAGATAACCTGCTGGAGAAGGTGGATTGCATTAATAATCTGACGGATAATACGGTAGTAAGCTCTTTGCCCGTAATCCTTGAGAAGGCGGCAGCTAAGAATATACCCGTATTCGGAAGCGAGGTAGAGCAGGTAAAGATCGGATGTCTGGCAACCGTGGGACTGGATTATTATGATCTTGGAAAGCAGACCGGTGCCATTGCTGCCCAGGTTTTGAAGGGGGAGAAAAAAGCAAGTGAAATTAATTTTGAGGTAATTGAAGAGGCCTCCTTCTACGGAAATACAGCGGTAGCCGGGAACCTGGGAATTAATCTCCCTGAAGCGTTGGTGAGCAGTGCCAAGGAGATGTTTGCTGAGATAACACAGTAAGCCGGATATCATAGATGCATAATTGAACCGGTGGATTGCAGCCGGTATTAAACCATATCATATTGGTCCTTATAATTCTCAGGTAATTATCTTAGGAGGATGCCAATAACTTATAGGGACCAATTTATTAAGCATAAGAGTGATTCGAAAAGCATATCACTCGTTGTTTGTTCAGGGAGGTAGGAAAATGGGTTATCTTTTATCGGTATTGTTAGGAGTAATAGAGGAGGGGCTGGTATACGCTGTCATGGCGCTTGGAGTGTATATTACCTATAAGATACTGGACTTTCCCGATCTGTCCGTGGATGGAACCTTTCCGCTGGGAGGAGCAATCACCGCGATACTGATTATTGCAGGAGTGCATCCGGTGATTACGCTTTTTCTTGCCTTTCTGACCGGAGCTGCGGCCGGAATGCTGACCGGCCTGATCCATGTTAAATTAAAGGTGAGGGATCTGCTTTCGGGAATTATCATGATGACAGCTCTCTATTCCCTGAACCTTAGAATTGCGGGGAAAGCAAATGTTGCAATTTTTACAAAAGAAACGATTTTTGAAAATACCTTTCTTGAAGCTGTGATTCCCAAGGGGTTCCAGCCTTACCTGACCGCCCTTATTCTGCTTCTCATCGTAGTTCTTATGAAGCTTTTGCTGGATTTGTACCTGAAAACCAAATCAGGGCACCTGTTGCGTGCGGTAGGTGATAATGATACCCTGGTGACTTCACTGGCGAAGGATAGAGGCAGCGTTAAAATTATAGGGCTTGCCATTGCCAATGCATTTGTTGCTTTGGCAGGATCAATTTATACGCAGAAGATTGGCTTTTTCGAGATATCCACTGGAACCGGTGCCATCGTAATCGGTCTTGCCAGCGTTATCATCGGAACGAATGTATTCAAGCATGTTACCTGGGTCAAGGCAACCTCGGCGGTAATTGTCGGTTCCATTATCTATAAGGCCTGTGTTGCTATAGCAATTTCAGCCGGAATGGCGGCCTCGGATCTGAAGCTGATCACGGCAACCCTGTTTCTGATTATCCTGGTAATGAGCAATGAGCGTAAGAGGAGGGTGAAAGCACATGATTGAGCTGATCAATATTAATAAATACTATAATTCCGGCACGGTCAATGAGATGTGCTTATTTAAAGATTTTAACCTGAAGGTATCGGATGGCGAATTTGTATCGGTGGTCGGCAGCAACGGCTCCGGTAAGACCACCATGCTTAATATTATCTGCGGAAGTATCCCTGTTGACCGGGGGCTGATCAGAATTGGCGGGGAGGATATCACCAATATGCCGGAGTATAAGCGTCAGAGAAGAATTGGACGTGTTTATCAAAATCCTGCCATGGGAACCTGCCCTGCCATGACCATACTGGAGAATATGTCATTGGCGGATAAGAAGGGCAAGAGCTTTAATTTGGCCAGGGGTACCAACCGGAAGAGAGTGGATTTCTACCGGGAGAGCCTGCGTTCCCTGAATCTGGGGCTGGAGGATAAGCTTCATGTACCGGTTGGCTCCTTATCCGGTGGCCAGAGACAGGCAATGGCGCTTCTGATGGTAACGATGACCCCCATTGAATTTCTGATTTTAGACGAACATACGGCAGCGTTGGACCCAAAGACGGCGGAGCTGATTATGCAATTAACCGACAAGGTAGTAAGAGAGAAGAAGCTTACCACAATCATGGTTACCCATAATCTGCGGTATGCTGTCCAGTATGGCAGCAGACTGGTCATGATGCATCAGGGAGAGATTGTCATGGATCAGGCGGGAGAAGAAAAGAAAGCAATTGTAATTGATTCTATTCTGGATAAATTCAATGAGATAAGTATAGAATGCGGCAACTGATCCAGCGGTGTGAAATTTCTGTACAAGGTGTAAAAAATACAGCGGTTCATCGAAGCACCGGATAGCGGATGGAAGGGATTTCCTATCAAGGTATTTATACACTAAAATTGAAAATATATGCAGCAATAGAAAGAAAATTATCTAATAATATCCTTGAAAAAAGGAAAGTCTATGCTATAATAAATACTAAATAAAAAGCAGAGTAGAAGCATGTGCGTTAAGTGCTGGGT
>JAEZFH010000453.1 GCA_023437885.1 Bacillota bacterium
GCCAAAGATCCATTTACTCAGCCTCGTCTTCGTTGTGCACAGGGACCATCCCGCCAGCGCAGCGAAATGAGTAGTTCCTCCCACACCAACCGCCGCAATCATAGCGGTATTGAGAAAGCTGCGGATATAGTTCATCTTCTTATAGGAGCGCAGGTAATTATCCAGGCTCCATGCGGACGGCAACGCCAGTATATCCGTGAACAATTCCCCCTTTGTCTTGAAGGAATTCAGCAATGCCATATAGGACGGAAATAAACTGAGCAAAGCAAGGAGCGCTAATATCAAGGTAAAAACTATATTCCATCTTCTCCCTTTCTTTCCCGCATTCATTACATCTCCTCCTCTCTTCGTTTCATCACATTTACCTGAATCAGCGTTACTGCCAGAATAATCAGAAACAGCACGGTTGATTTGGCGGTTGCATAGCCATACCGGTGGGAGCGGCTAAAGGCCTCTTCATAGATATTAATCGCCGCCACCTGGGTAGCCCTTCCCGGACCGCCTCCGGTTAACGCATAGACAACATCAAATACCTGAAAGGCATTATTCAGAGTCACAAACAAACAAATGGTAAAGGAGGATTTCATCAGAGGCAGGGTAATATGATACAATCTCTGAAGCCCGGTTGCTCCGTCTACCAGGGCAGCCTCGGCAACGCTTTCCGGTATCCCCTGCAATCCGGCAATATAGATTACCATCAGATATCCTGCCCCGCCCCATACGGCAACAATAATAATCGCAAGAAAGGAAAACCTGGTATCCCCAAACCAGGAGACTCCCAGAAAGCTCAAAAAGGAATGCTCCGAGATATAATACAACACCTGGGAGAAGATGAAATACCACATATATCCTCCGATAATCATGCTGATCATATTCGGCATATAGAAAATCGTTCTGAAGATTCCCTTCCCCCTGCGCAGGCTTTCAATCAACAGGGCTAGCCCTAAGGCAGCCAGATTCATCACAAGAGTGATAGTCAAGACATATTTCAAAGTAAAAAGCATGGATTTCCAAAAAGCCGTATCCTCGCTGAACAGTTCTATAAAATTGGTAAATCCGATAAAGCGGTAGCTCGGATTAATACCATTCCAATTTGTCATGGAATACCATACCCCAAGAACGGCAGGTATCAGCTTAAAACCAACTAACAGCAGGAGCGCCGGTGCAGCCAGCCCCAGCATTATTAAATTCTGTTTTTTTCTGCTTAGAAGCATATTTCCCTCCCATATGGCACACTGCGCCATCTCTTACAAATAAGGGGCTTGCAAGACCAGGAATGCTCCCAGCCTTGCAAGCCCCTATTTTTATCCGCGGATTATTGTGCCTGAGCCGCCGCTTTATTTGCATCCTGGAAGGTTTTATCCAGACTCTGGATCATCTCCTCCTTTGTGACATCTCCGGTATAATATAGCTGCAGCAGTTTTCCCTGCTCATCCGTTACTGCACCCGGTAAAACCAGATCACGGTAAGCGCGTCCTGCCGCCACATAAGCACTTGCCTCCTGTGCCCAGGAATACTGCTCATAGTTGTGATTTGCCGCAACCGGATTAAACTTCATTGCCTCATACAAACCGGAGGAATTGGTATCATCCAGAATAAAGTTTGCCAGGGCCAATGCTACCTCCTTCTCCTTGGAGGAGGAGCTGACTACCAGGGATGTGGTGGTTGCAAGGTTAATTAACGTTGTCTTGGGATCATTGGTTACAGGAAGTGCCGCACAGCCGATGTTCATCTCCGGATTTGTAGAGAGTACACTTTCTGCATTCCAGGTTCCCTGGACCCACATCGCCGCTTTTCCATTGGCAAAGTCAGCCGAACCCTGTTCTGAACCTGTTTCCATCGCCCGGTCTGTTCCATGCTGCATAATCAGGTCAATGATGTCAAAGATTGCTGCCACTTCCTGATAGGAGCCCTGATCGGTATACATTCTGTCCACCCAGTCATTTAAGGACGGTGTTCCGCTTACAATTCCCCCAAGAGTTAAGGCTGTCATAAGCTGGGGAACCCATTGCTCCTGGAAAGCCAGTTCGAAGGGTGTATAGCCCTTTGCCTCCAGCACCTCTACCACATGCTTCATCTCATCCAGCGTCTCCGGAACCGTCAGCCCGCATTCCTGAAATATATCCATGTTATACATATAACCCCAGATGGTGCTCTCAAAGGGAACCGCATATACCTCTCCCTCAAGGGATACGGTCTCTTTCACATCCTCAAAGATCTTACCGGACAGTGCTTCCCCGGTAAGGGGCTCCAGGTATCCCGCTTCCACATAGGTTTTCAGATCCTGGGCTGCCGATATGGTATACAGATCCGGCGCATCCTCTCCGGACAGTCTTGTCTGCAGGATGGTATCGAAGGAATCACTGCTTGGCATCTCCAGATTAATGGTTACATCGATATTTTTCTCCTCCAGCATCTTCTGCTTGAACTTGTCAAAATAGTCCTCCATAATATCCTGAAATCTAGGGAAACTCATCATTACATCCAGGGATACCTTGGTCGGCTCCGCATCCTTTTGCTGTACCGCCTCCGTGGCTTTCGCCCCTCCGGTTTCCCCTCCGCTCGTATCCGGCTGGCTTGTACCGCCACCGTTCTGCTTGCCGCATCCTGCCAGCAAGCTCAGGCACATGCTAAGAACCAGCACTGCTGCTAATAATTTTTTCATACCTTCCTCCATTTTCCGGAAGCCCGGGGCTTCCTGATTTGATTTTGCATTACAGTTCAGCCTTGCAGAAACATAGACGCGGCTGAACTATAACGATTTTGCACATGTGTTATACATGTTAGTTCAATTATACAAAATCAATCCGGAGTTAACATTTGCCTATCTTAATGCCTTCTATTGTAATATATTAACTTAATATCAATCAAGTTCTGTCATACTCCCGTTTCTCGGAGCAGATATCTCCCGCTCCGTAACGAAGCCGTTCCATGACCTCATTCCTGCACCCTAATGGCTATGATATCGACCGTTCCCCCGGACATAACCAATATTCTGACCGGTCCTTCGGACAATTCCTCCGATAGAACAGGTAGCTCCATAAAATATTCTTCCGGCTGCAGCTCCCGTCGGAAGGAAGCATTCCGGTCTGTGATTGTAACCGCCAGTCCCTGGTTTTTCCCGGAACGGCAGAGGATTGATACCATATAAGGCTTCCGGCCGGATTCAATTTCATACCATACCGAATCCCCTTCCTCCAGCCGTACAAAGAGCCGCTCCTGCTCCGGCTGCTCCTCTCCGCCATAACGCTTAAAATCAGGTATCCCCATCTTCTTCTCATCACTCTGATACAATATGGTAACCGGATCCTGCTCCCGAAGAATCGCACCCGGGATCCGTTTGCTTTGAATATGATATCCCGAATAGTAAGGTGCAGGAATATTCATCGGTGCTCTTCCCAAAATCGCATTTGCTACCTCATTATGGCTCCTGCAGTCTGAGACAGCCAAAAGAAAGTCTTCCCAAATCGGCAAGGCTTCCTTCGCCTCCAGCGTCTCCCCGTCCTTCAAAGCTTTTACGATCCTGTCCCAATGCTCCGGCTTACGAAAAGAAATCAAGGAATTCTCTGTTTCCATCTTCTTATAGCTCCAGAAGCAGTAAGATATCCTTTCCTGTCGGAGGAGATGAAATAATCCGTAGTACCAATCCTTATTATTCTCCCCTCCCTCTCCCATCAGAAGCGGCACGTTCAGCTGCTCCCTCCAGTCCAGATATTCCCGGATGCTTTCCCGGTCCGGATTGCTCCAGTATTTATGGAACTGAAGCATAAGATTATCATCCAAAAGCCCCTCTCTCAGCGGCTCAAAGATGGAAAAATCCGTTGCCCAGTGTACTCCCTCCAGAATAATCATATGCTTTTTATCATGGTTTCTTATAGCCCTGATCAGCGTCCCATACAAGGGAAGCACCTCTTTATTATATTGGCAAAACCACTGCGGGAGCGGTTCGTTTAATAAATCATAGCCGGCGATGCAGGGCTCTGCGGCATACCTTATGGCCAACATTTCCCAGAGTTCAATCAGCTCCTTCTGATACCGGGCATCCATAAACAGCTCCGGCTGGTCCCTCTCACAGTCATCAATATTCGTACCGGTCTGTCCGCCGGGTGCGCCGTGCATGTCAAGTATCACATAGACCTTCCGGCTCCGGCACCACTCAATCAATTGATCCATCCTGCCGGCTGCTTCAGGGATAAATTCCATTCTTCCTTCCGTTCTCCTGCACAGCGTCCGTGCATTCATCGGAAGCCTCACGCAGTTAAATCCCCATTGGGAGATCAGCTCCACATCCCTCTCTGTAATATACTCCTCCAGATATCTGTTCCAGAAGCTTCGGGAGAATTCCTCAGAGCATTGGCTTTGGATCAATTCCTCCATTCTTCTCGGCCTGTCACAGTCATTGTAAAGCTTCCACATATAGCCTTCCGGGAGCAGCCATCCTCCCAAGCCCACTCCCTGCAGCAGGATTTCTCTGTCTGATTCTGTGACAATTGCCTTTCCTCTGGCTTTGATAAATTCCATCCCTTTCCCTTCCTCTCTCCGTAATAAAGTATCCTTAGGAATATTCAGGATATCACTTCCGATTCTTTTTGCATGGAATTCCAAATCCTGCGATGTTCCTTGAAAAAAGAATCGGAAGTCATATCTTAATCATTCCTTACTGTCTAGATCCGGTTCTGTTCCTGCTTCTGGCTCTCCTCCTTTATTTTACCCGGGGAATTGCCGAAAAATTTCTTAAAGGTTTTGTAAAAATGGGCAATGTCCGTATATCCCGTCATCTCCGCTGCTTTCTGTATCGGTAAATGATATTCGGTAATGAGCTGCTTCGCTTTTTCCATTCGAATGCGTATCAGTTCATTGGTAAAGGTACTTCCGGTTTCCTTCTTAAATGCAAAGGAAAGATACTCCTTACTGATATAGTACTGATTCGCCATTCCTTCCAGGGTGAGATTCTCCGCATAATTCACCAGCATATATTCATGGATCGCATTAATATTGATCCGGTTCCTGCCGTTCTCCCCTTCCTCGATATTCTTAATCACCAGCTCCCCTTCGGTCCGATAGTGATTCAGAAGTTCATCAAAGGTACTCATCTCTCTGAGGGAGAAGAAAATGCGGTTAATCTCATACTCTGTGCAGCGAAGAATAGCCGTTTCTTCCAGGATACGCTGCAAATCATAATTCACCTTGATCAACAGCTTAAGAGCTCCTTCTTTTTCACGGTAGGGTATCAGAAGCTCCCTGATCTGCTTTAACACCGCATGAATGCCCTGAACGGACAAGCCTTCCAGGCAGACCTTAAAATCCTCCCGGATTCTTCTGTATTCATCCATCCAGACCTTATCAACAATTCCGAGCAAATCCTTCAGCCCTTTGCTTTTATTCAATTCCTGACTGCCAAGCTCCTGGGCACACCGCTTTAACAGGGCATTGAATTCCTCTTCCTTAACCGGCTTGAGCAGATAATCCATTGCTCCGCTGCAAACTGCCTGCCTTATGTAATTATAATCATCATAGCCGCTGATTACGATAACCTTGGCCCGGATCTTCTCCGCATCCAGCACCTTAAGCATTTCCGCTCCGTTCAGGCCCGGCATATTCATATCCGTTATGATCAAGTCCGGCATCAGCGAACGGATACACTCCATACCTGAGATTCCGTCGGCTCCCTCTCCAACGATGCGAAACCCGTATTCCTGCCAATGCCCAAGCCTCTTGATGGTATCCCTGGTCCAGGCTTCATCATCAATGATTACTGCTTTATACATCATTCATCCCCACCTCCTGATGCTTTGCCAGAAAGGTCACCTTGATCTCGGTTCCCTTTCCCAGCTCACTGAATAAGAACACTTCCCCGTCCTCGGGAAAATGCAGCCGGATCCTGCTCCCCACATTCATCAGGCCGATATGGCTTTCATTATTAATCTGGGGCTCCTTGACTGCAAGCATCCGATTAATCTCATCCATTTTTTCTCGGGACATTCCTTCTCCGTTATCCTGAACAAGGATCACAATTTGCTCTCCTTCAAGACGAATCCGGATATGCAAAAGCCATTCCTCCGTACTGTGCTCGAAGCCATGACGGAAACAATTCTCTATCAGCGGCTGCAATATCATCTTCGGGAGCAGGCAGTCCTTTGCTTCCTCCTCCACCCGGATATCTATCTTGAATTTATCAAAGTACCTGGTCTTCTGAATCAGCAGATAGTTATTCACATTCCGCAGCTCCTCCTCCAAGGTAACAAAGACCTCCTTAAAATTCATACTGTAACGCATCATATCACTTAGCGCAGTAGCAATGGTATAGACATTGGAGGCATCCTTCGATAAGGAGATGCTTCCCATCAGCTGTAAGGTATTATGCAGGAAATGCGGGTTGATCTGTGCCTGCAGAGCCCGGATCTGGGCAGACTTCGCCTCTATCTTAGTCTCATATTCCTTCAGGATCAGCTCCTTAATCTCTTCGACGAACAAGGTAATATGATCCTCCAATACGCCTACCTCATCCCCCGTATTCATCTTCTCGGGTATCTCCAGAGTTTCTCTGGAAATGTTCTTCACCTTCTTCGTCAACGCAACAATCGGTCTGCTGACATAATAGGATAATAATGCGGAAAAGAATACGGCAAAGATAACACAGATAACACCGGTTAAAAGTCCGATATATACTGTAGGCAGGACTGCATTTAATATCTCTGCCTTCGGGATCATGTTAATGATGTTTATCTTCCTGCCCAAAGACTGTCCGAAGAATACATAGTAGTTCTCCAGCTCCAGCGTTCTTCCCGTAAAACCGGAGGATTTCATCTGTTCAATGCTCCGCTCCAGAATATCCTTCTTCTCCTCCCCTGAAAAAAGAAGCGTCTCGTATTCATCGTTGAGCAGATATACGGTCTCCGTCTCATAGGTCTTCAGCTGGCTTATAATCTCCTCAAACGCACTGTCCTTCAGCTTCACCGCCAGCTTCGCCAGCAGCTTCTTCGCCGGGAAGGTGTTCATGTAATGCACCGCGTACAGCTTCCCCTCCAGCTCCTTCACAAACATATTATTCTGAAGACCTTCCGGGCGTATGAAAATGTTCCGGGCATCCTCCTGCTCCGTTTGAAAGCTGCCCGATCTGGATATGGTCACCTTCGTCGGATTATGATACAGATACAATTCTATTGTGGAAAAGTTTGTCTTCTGATCTAATTGCTTAAGAAGAGTTCTGCGTATCGTAGAAAATTCCTTCGCACTGTCCCTGCCAAAATCACTGTCCGCTATGGTTTTCCTGAACTGGCTGTCCAGCTCAATATCATAAAATACATTCTTCATCTCTTCAATGAATACCGTAAGATGCTCTTCCCCAAGCGCAATGCTGTTATTGCTGCCCACAATCATCCTCTCGTAAGTCTTTTGGTACTGGGAGATTACCGTATTGGCTGTAAATATCATCAGAGGGAGCACAGATGCAGCTAACATCATGAAAAATATCCTCCATCTGATCGAAAACCGAAATATTTTTCTTCCTTTCGCCATATCTTTGCTCCCTCTTCCATCCTATCGTCCTATGGTAAGATTATAGCATTCCATTGACTCCCGTTCAACCGTCGGGCAGAGGGTGGCTCTGCACGCTGCCCACTGCCCCAATCGGATAAGATACATAATCATTATACCGGCAATCCGGGGAGTTTGCATTAGACTATCATAGGATGAGGATTGGGTTATTTTAGGATGCGTTACAGCTCAGCCGCGGGGTTGAACTGTAACTAGGATTATTCCTGCCGGTAACCCTCCAGGAAGTCCCTCAGTGAATCAGCCGCTGTCCTGAGCTGTTCTAACTCCGGCAGATATACCATTCTGAAATGGTCGGGCTCCTCCCAATGGAAGCCCCTGCCGTGGGTCAGCAGGATTTTTTTCTCCTTCAGAAAATCCAGTACAAACCGTTCGTCATCCTGAAGATTAAATTTTCTCCTGTCCAGCTTCGGAAAGATATAAAAAGCTGCCTTTGGCTTTACGGCAGTAATCCCCGGTATCTCACATAATGCCTGATAGATATATTCTCTCTGCTCATAGATCCGCCCGCCGGCCCGCAGCAGATCCTCCGTCTCCTGCTGATATTGCAGTGCCATACCGATGATGGACTGTGCCGGCACATTGGAGCAAAGACGCATGGAGGACAACAGGTTAATTCCCTCGATATAGCCCCTGGCACGGGATTTGTCACCGCAGAGACACATCCACCCACACCGGTATCCGGCAATCAGATGGGATTTGGATAAGCCGTTAAAGCTGACGGTCAGCAGATCCGGAGCCAGGGAGGCCAGAGCAATATGCTCCTCCTGGTCCATCACCAGCCGGTCATAAATCTCATCGGCAAAAAGGATCAGATCATGCTTTCTTGCAAGCTCCACAATCTCCTCCAAAAGTGCTCTGGAATAAAGGGCTCCCGTGGGATTATTCGGATTAATGACCACAATCCCCCTGGTTCTCGGTGTCAGCTTCCTTTTAATATCCTCGATATCCGGATACCACTCTGCCCCCTCATCGCAGATATAATGAACCGCCGTTCCGCCAGCCAGGGTTACAGAGGCCGTCCAGAGAGGATAATCCGGTGAGGGTACCAGTATTTCATCCTGGCAATTCAACAGCCCGGTCATGGATAGGGTAATCAGCTCGCTGACCCCATTCCCGGTATAGATATCCTCCATTGTTACATTGGGTATTCTCTTCCTCTTACAATACTCCATAATCGCTGCCCTTGCCGGAACAATTCCCTTGGAATCGGAATAACCCTCGGTATTGGACAGGTTGTCTGCCATAATACTTAAGAGCTGCTCCGGTGCGCGAAAACCAAAGGGCGCCGGATTGCCGATGTTCAATTTCAAGACCTCTTCTCCTGCTGCAATCATCCGGTTTGCCTCCTCCATAACCGGTCCCCGGATATCATAGCAAACATTCTCCAGCTTCAATGATTTTTCAAATACTCTCATAATTCAATCCCCTTTCGACTACTTCTGGTTAATTGTTCCTCAATTCTTGGTATCATGGGCATAAAAAAGCCCTAAGCGTTATAAAATAACGCTTAGGGCGAATGCTGATCCATCCGTGTTACCACCTAAATTCAGAAGAGAATGAAACATCCTTGCTTCTGCACTCTGCCAGTACAATCATACTGCCTCCCTGTAACGCGGGATAACGTTGAAGCCTACTAAGACGATGCCGTTCGGTTCAAAGCTCCAAGACTGCTTCCATACTAATTCCATAAAGATTCGCACCAACCATCTTCTCTCTGAGATATCCTTAATATGTACTACTTCTCTTCATTGCCTTTTTGAATTTTCTACATTCTATCAGACCGGCGGCAGGTTGTCAAGCTGAAAAATATATTGCAGACCAGCCTCCGGAACCAGGAACAGATACTACCGTCAGACCTGTCTATGCCACAGAATGGAAGGAGTAACCATACTATGCCAATGGGCGGCCCGGACTGCTTTCCTCTCATCCTCAATTCTCAATCCTCAATCCGGATATTCATACAGCCGCATAAATCCCGCTGATCAATCCACAGCTTATCAATCCCCATTGCCTCATCGTGGATGGGGGTGCATGGCTTGTCATTTACCAGAAAGCTTCGTTTGCCTGTTCCTTTATTACAATAGCTGATCTGTAACGGTCTGCCTCGGTAGGACATCTCCAGCCGATAGCTTTCAAACGGAAACCAGGCAGCAGGTTGAATATAAAAGCCATTATACTCCGGAAAAAACCCGAAGATAAAACGGAGTATAATCTTAAATACCACATTGGAGCTGCCTGTCTGCCAATCCTGCATGGACTCTCCATCAATATGAAGGGACTGATTGTCTCCATAGGAATTGGGCATAACATAGGGTGAACAGGAGATATGCTCATGCGTAAAGGGGAGAATCTTCATAAGCTGATCCCAGGCTCTTCTCGCCTCTCCCATCATAAACAGTGCCATGATTCCAAAGGCGGATGCATGGATATAGGCTGCGCCGTTCTCTGCAGTACCCGGAGGCAGTTTATAAATCCGGCCCACCCCTGGGGTATCCGGAAGGAAATAAGGCTCAAAGGTTTTCAGTCCAAAGCGGGAATCCAGGCAATCAAAGGCTGTTAATATGGTATTTTTCATCTCCACATCCTTATGGTAGATGCCGCTGATTACCCAGAACGCATTGGAGGTCAGACCATATCTCGACTGGCCGTCCGGGTCCTGAAAGCTGCCCACATAATAAGCCTTGCGGTCTCCCCACCCGTGAACAATCCGGCACTCTCCCTTTTCATTTTTGATAACCGCATGCTGCTTCAGACCATGCTCTATCCCTGCCATGACCGTTCGGTACGACGCAATGATATCCTCATGGCCTTTCAGTAAATGAAGCAGTTCTATCATATCCTGCAGATTTTGATAGAATTGCAGAGTTACCATGACAGAGACTCCGTTTCCGAACTCCTCTGTACCATCCGAGCTCACTCCCAAGCCATCCAAAGCATCGTTCCAGTCTCCATAAAGTGCTTTGATGCAGCCCGTTTCAGGGTCCTGGTTCTGTGCCAGGAAATCCATAATCCGAAGCATATGGGACAGTACACTATCTTTGATATCACTTTTTTTCACGAGCCTTCTTTTATCATCCACAATTTCATAATATCCGCAGTTTTCCTTAAGTATATCGAAATCCCCTGTGAATTTTAGATAGGTTATGATGGTATTGATTACCCATACCCCCTGATCGATGAACTGTCTTAAATCCATCGCAGGAAGGGCGGAGGCATTCACCGGCAATGCATACTGTCTTGGGCATCTGCCGTTGGGTGCGATAAAATCCAGGGCCTCCAATATCTTATCCCTTGCCAGCTCCGGTTTATAAAACAGCATACCCTCTAACGCCTGGAATACATCCCTTATCCCAATCAGAGATCCTTCGGACAATTGGACATAGCCCTTAATCATGGAGCAGAACTCTACCTGCTTCATCAGATAATCCAAAAAATCAGTCAGAACCGGGCCGGAATACTCTTTTGTCAGCCCTTCTCCAAAGCTTCCATTCCAATTATTTTTATCCATTGCCAGCTTATTATTTTTGTCATGAATCATGGCATCTATGATCTCCGGCTGAAGCTCTCTGATTAATGCATCTTTATCCTTATGATCCAAGGAATGGATATGATAGCCTAATTCCATATCCATTCGGGCAGTCCCCAGTGACGGGATCTGACAATGTATTAATTCTCCTGCTACCGCCACATCATTGAAACAGGTTACATGCTTTTTCTCATCAAAGAAGCCCTGCTGCAGCGCTTTGGATGAATACAAGCTGCTATAAACTCCTCCGGTATATTGAAATCTTGAGGTGGTCGCCTCCTGTCCCAGAAAACAGCTCCCGCCTTCCAAGGTCAGGCTCTGATTAATTACACCGTAATTTGTTACGGAGAGGGTACGCGTCAAATCCTCATTGACGGCAAATATAAATCTGCCCGGGCCAAGATGGGAAGCCCCCATATATTCACCCTTGCGAAACCATCTGTTTTCCGAGGTTTCATAGATACTGTTGCATAAATACGGATTCAGATAAGCAGACAGGTATAACTCCTGCGGTTGAGTACTAAGATTTTGGACTACGATAGAAAAATACATATGCTTTGCTTCATCTGCAAATACCCGTATGGAAAAACGCATCTCCCTTGCTTCTGTGATATAGTAGGCACAGGTTTTAGTGAACACAGTATACCGTACCATTTCCGGAAAATTCGTTTCCTCCAATTGAGGCACTGCCATAAGGGAAAGAATATCGTAGCCCTTCCCTCCCCTCCAGCCGGCAAAAAAGGCAGCTCTTGGCTCCTGGCCTTCATTTGCCCTTAAAAACGGTGAAAAAAGTCCTTCATTAGCATGCATATAGCCGGAGGCATAGGCCCAGAAATTAAAGCCATTTTCACCATAAGGAAACCGATTATCCCCATCCTTTCGCGGTATGCTTAAGATACTTCCGTCACCGAGAAAATAGGTGTTCCCCGGCAAAGGATAATATCGGGCATCCTTGTTGTTCTCCTTTATCCGGCTAAACTGCTGCGCATAAAAATCGATTTGATCTAAATATTTCTCCACAGTTTGAATCCTTTCTTCTTCATTGATCAGCTTTCATTGACCACTTCCAGTCAAATGCAGGAACTCCTCCATTTGCTGCGTTACTCCTGCTGCCTGCTGCGCGGTCTCCATCTCGGAATAGATGCGTAATACCGGTTCTGTCCCGGAAAAACGGGTAATAATCCAGCCGTCATTTTCAAAATACAGCTTCATACCGTCCTCATAGCTAATCCGTTTTATTGGCATAGTATAGTTGGGTAAGCTCTTTTCGACAAACAAAATCCGGTACAATTCCTCTTTCTTATCCTGGGAAAAAGAATAATTTCTTTCCTCCATACAGGGCTTTCCATACTGCCTGTGGATATCGCCCAGCAGCTCAGACAGACTTTTTTGGGTAACACTGATTAGCTCTACAATTAAAGCCGCGGCAAATATCCCGTCCTTTCCCCGGATCCGGCCGCTG
>JAEZFH010000481.1 GCA_023437885.1 Bacillota bacterium
TATATATCATATCATTCTTATAAAACACCATGCGCTCAATCTCTCCGGCGGCCTTGGAGGTTACCGAAGGTACCAGGGGGATTGTTTTCTCCGTAAGATCGCTACCGTTATAATAATTTAGGAAGGAGGTGGTCACGCCCCTATATTGACTCTCCAGCCCTTCGGGGACAATAATCAGAATGTCCAGCACCTTCCTGCCGTTCCATACTTCAATTTCTATTCTCTCCGGCACAGTCTTCCCCAGGAATTCAATCGTATCCAGATTGCTGAATACATATGCCACATGATCGAAGCTGCCTGTAAAGTCCTTGGAGACGATTATCTTTTTAACATTTTTTTCATACTCACCGGGATTGATCTGGTTTCTTCCAAACTCAACCCGGGCTACTCTATAGCTGTTACCATTAATTACTGCCTTACCGGGTATTTCTATCACACTGGTATCTTTCGTAAGTTCAATTCCGGTTAATACTGCTTCTTTCCCAGTCTCATCCGTGATCTGATAGTAATAGCTTCCAATCTTATACTCCTTTTGGACTGTTTCGGCATTGGCTGTTCTCCCATCCTCAGAAAAGACCAATACCATAACCATAAGCAGAAGTATCAGAAGAATCCACTTAAATTTGATGACGCTCTCTTGCCTTATTCCCTGCATAGCTGCCCTCCTTGCTCTGAAGCTGCTGCGCTTCAATTATTTTCCATTCTGAGTCCATTATTACTATACTTCTCATTCTGGTCAAAACTATGACAATAATAAGGCAAATTTGGTAAAACGCTCTCTCAAGCATCATGGATCATTTTACAGATACATATTTGTTGTCTTCGATATAGAACCTCCAGGGATAATCCCTTGCTTCTCCGGCAAAATCAATTCCCACCCGTTTTGCGGTCACTATATTAAAGCCTGCATCCTCGTCCGCTTCAAGGAATAAGCTGCTGCCGCACATATCCTCCCCGTTTAAGCCTTTATCAATGGATAAGGCCCTGCATAATTTCCCCGGCCCATTGGTCAGGCCTTTTATTTGGCTCTTATTCAACTGTCCGTATGGTTTTTGAAATCTGTTCTGTGCCATTAGATCAAGATTATCCATTGGCTCGGCGGCCCTGATCAAAACCGCTTGGGGGGTTCCTTCTTCCCTGGTAACTATATTAAAGCAATAATACATTCCGTAAATAAAATACACATAGGCGAAGCCCGGTCCACCATACATGACTTCCACCCTGGGAGTCCTTTTTCCGCCATAGGAGTGTGCCGCTTTATCCTCAATCCCCATATAGGCCTCTGTTTCGACAATTCTTGCCGCAATCCGCTCGTCCCCGATTCTGCGAACAAGAATCTTTCCCAGAAGTTCTTTTGCAACTTCAATGGAATCTCTGTTATAAAATTCTCTTCCTAACACGTTCATTCTACCCCAATCTGCCGCTATATGCAGCTTATAAATTATATGAGACAGGCTCCCTGCCAGTATACTATATCATCCTACCGTAGGACAACCCGCTTCTTTTACCAAAGTAAAAGAGCTGAGGATTGTGAACTCAGCTTTCACAATTCATCAGCTCAAATCTGCTGTTAATATAAAATCATTCCTTCAAAAGCGGCAGAAAATCTCCATACCCTTCCTTCTCCATGTTCTCTTTGGGAATGAACTTCATAGAAGCGCTGTTGATACAATATCTTAATCCGCCTAATTCTTCCGGGCCATCATGAAATACATGCCCGAGATGAGCGTCTCCAATCCTGCTTCTTACTTCAGTGCGCAGCATACCATGGCTGGAATCGGTCAATGTAATCATGGCTTCTTCCCTGATGGGCCTCGCAAAGCTGGGCCATCCACAGCCGGATTCGAATTTTTGACTTGATAGGAATAAAGGTTCCCCGGTAGTAATCTCTACATAGATACCAGCTCTGAACTCGTCAAAGTATTCATTTTGAAACGGCGGCTCCGTAGCATTCTTCTGGGTCACCTCGTATTGCAGCCTGGTTAAGCTCTGCTCCAGGATTTCTTTCGGCTTTTTGGTATATCGGTCCTTGTTTGACTTCATCATTTCACCTCCATTCTTATTCCTTCCTGCCGCATAAAATTAGATACTGCAGTAATCTATTTTCCATTAAGTTTTCTTATTGTACGGTAATATCTTGCCCATAGCCATTCGCTTAAAACATGTCATCCAGCTTCATTTTATAGAGATCATAATCCCACCTGATCTCCTCATCCAGCTTGCTATACTCATCTTCCGTGTCCCGTAAGGAATACTCATCTCTCAGCCTGGACTGCATCTGACTCATGTCTCCTGAACGGACCGCTCTGGAATACCGCTCCAGACAGGTGTTCTTCAGATACTCCAGATCACCGAAGCATATTTCTTCATACTGCTTTCTCATAAAGCCAAGCAGCTCCTGATCTGTCAGCTCATCCTGGGTTTCATTTTTTGCCAGATAAAAGATTTCCTGCAGCTCCGATAATACCTCTGTATAATTATCCTGATTGATGAATTGGGAATCGCAGAAAAAATCTATGAGCTTAGGCAATATCCCTTCCCCAAACTCAACCCTCTGATTCTCGTTCAGGGAATCCTTACGGCTAACCATCAGGTTTGCTGCCTCTTCCTGTGAAAGGATCAATCCGAACCGCTCCGTTTTCTTATTACACTCCAGGACCCGTTCCAGTTCCTGCTGCTGGTGTGCTATCAGCATCAATTCGTACATACCATCCATACTTTGATCTACCTCCCTTTCCAAGCTAACCTTCTTCAGGAAAGCTCCTTACCATTCTCCCGTGATATAAATGTTAAAGTTCAGACTGAACTGTAATATTTATATATTTTACTTTTTTACCCTTTTCATTACAAGTCTGGTAAATCACCGGATTTCGTGGTATAATAAAAGTGTGGTAAACAAAGAACGAATAATGCACTCGCACAGCGAGCTTGATTCTATAAGTTTTATTATATTTCTATCCATCTGTTAAACTTTTTCATAATTCTGCCGAAGTATATAATAAGTAATAAATTCCAAAAAATACTCGGGAGGTATCCTTATGCGTATAGGAGAATCAAGCCATAACAACTATTCCACTTTCCATCGCCAGGTGCCGCCTGTTTCCCAACGTGAACCAGCCGGGCAGGTAACATCGCCGCAAGATACCCTTCCCCCTGCTGCCGCTTCGGCGCAGGATATAGTTACGATCTCCGCGGATGAAAGACAACGCCTGAAAAAAGAGTCCCTGCAAAAGCAGCTTGAGGAGGCCAGGCAGGAATTAGACAGCTTTCAGCGGCTGTTGGATAATTCGCACCAACAAGCAAAGGCCGCCGGTGAAGCTGCCAGAATACGGGTAAAGTGTATGATCATAGCCTCCCGAATTATGGCGGGGGATAAGGTTCCCCGGGAGGATTATCACTATCTTGCCAAACATGAACCCGAGCTCTACGGCAAAGCGCTTACTATGCGGTTTGAACGGGATAAGCCCAAGAAGTATAACCGTCTTTCTGAAGAAGAGGAAGATATTGATTATTCCGGCTCCGCCTTGGAGGAAGAAGGGCCTTTGCTTTCTTCTGAAGCAGGAAACACAAATCTACCGGAAGATGCTTCCCAATCCTCGTAATTATTATGACTTTCATAATCACGAGGATCATAATGTTTTCCTGGCAATCATCCTCTATTACATATTATTCGTATACATTCTACTCATGAAGGAACTGATCAAATATCCAGCTCCCGCATCCTTGCTGTAACACTGTCCACTCTGCGATCAAGCTCTGTGCCGTTGGATTTAGGAAACTCCAGCCTTGTTATCTCTAAGCTTATCACTTATCCTTTTTTCATTGATTACAGCAAATCGGAATAACCCGGCAGCATCCCTAGCACATTTTTCATCGTTGATACTGACAAAATAAGCAGTAAACAGAAGCTCAATACATTGCATCACAATAGCCAGAGCTTCCTTTTCCCGTCCGGTCAGCTGGACATGCTCCTCATATCCCCGGATTACTTCATAAACCAAGTCAAACCATCGTTCCCTGTTAATACAATTATTGTCTTCTTCCGTTAATATCCCTAATAAAAAATAGGCAATATCAAAAATACGAATATTTTTCTGACTTAAATCAAAGTCAATATAGCCGGAAAAAACAGCATTTTCAAACAGGAAATTGCCAAAATGAACATCCCGGTGGATTAATTGCTTCGGCAGCTCATCATATATGGCTTGCAGCTTTTCTATGGCCGGTTGGTATTCATCCTCGCTGACGAGGCCCCATTTGCTGTCACTTAACCTCTCCTCCACCCATCCAGTCATCTCCTCCAGCAGGCTGTTATTCCAGAGCGTCAGCTTATCCTCGCATTCCTGAAATGCCAGGTGTAATCTTCCAATTACTGTCCCCATCCGATAAAATATTTCTTTGGGCTGCTGCCCCAAACTTCCAAGATTATTACCGGGAAGCCTCTTGGTCATCACATAGTAATTATCCCCGTCCTCATAATAATCATTTCCATCATTCACCGGGACCACTTCAGCCACCGGTATCCCTGCCTGATGCAGGGCCTTTTGCACGCTGATGTTTCGTTCCAGGGTATTCCGCTGATTATAAACCTTTATCACATATCCTTCAGAAATTTCTGATATTCCTTCTGATATACTCCAGGTACTGCTGTAAATTTGCTTTATCTCTCCCTGCTTGCCCCAAATGCTTACTATGTTTTTTATTTTCTTATCCATTTCTGCATATTCCTTTTTCATCTTTAAGATAATCCGGCGAATGCTTGAAGAAGACAGATGATATCTGCTTCCTAATTGTGAAGCCGGTATCCCCTCCAAGTACTTCCGGTATATATGGCTGTCCCGTTTGGTCAACTCATTCCTGTAATTGGTATTTGCTCCCCAATCCTTCTTCGCATCCTCTTTGGGAATATAGATATACTTCCCCTGTACATAGCCTTGAATCAGCCGAATCAGCTGTTCCGGCAACACCTCGCATCCATTCAAATACTTCATTCCACCGCCCTGCCTTTCGCTGATATGAAATTATCATAGCATATCAGACCCGCTCTGTATTGCTTATCTTTATTTCTGAAAGAAAATAAATCACCAAATGCAATACAAGAAACTGTAAGATAGCGGAAAATGTACCAGCCTGGGTTGTAACAATATCGATATACAACCAAATAAAAACCCGCTCCTGCACGGGGGCGAGTTTTGCTGCTATTCTATAGGAAACGATATCTTTTCTATTTCATAATTCACATTGATAATAAGCCAAAGCTGGTTATTAAAATTCATAATGTTCCAGATGGATAGTCCCTGCAATCCATATTCCAGCACCATCGCCGATAAGGCAGAAAAGCTTCTGGCATCCTTAAACCAGACGATATGCTCCATCTGATTTTCAGATATATAGTAAAAGTAAGGTGCTTGGGCAATCGGGTGAAATAGGATCGGTACTCCATGGTCTGCAGCTATTTGCTGCGCTGCATTCGTCGTTACGGCATTTGCCTTGGTTACACCGGGAACATAGGGAAGTTCCCAATCATAGCCTGTTGTCGGAATCCCTAAAAACATTTTATCGGCAGGTACCATACTGACTGCAAAGTCCATTAAACTCTCCAATAGATTTATAGGTGCCACAGATCCCGGTGCACCAAGATTATATCCTCCTCCGTATTCAAAAAATAACACTCCGTCAACCGCATCGGCCAGTACGGAATAATCAATTTCTTCAAATCTGATTCGGTCAGGCTCCAAAATCGCTCTTGGTGTGAATGACAATATTATCCTGTAACCCTCGGCATGCAGACGCTCCGCCAGCTTCGTGATATAGTTTTCCAATTTGCTTCTGTTTTCCAGATTCAGATATTGAATATAGATATTTATCCCATAGTATCCTTTCTCCTTAAGTATCCTAAGGACATTCTTTGTGGCACGTTCCTGAACCTCCGGATCATTTACTAATTTATAGGCGACTTCAATACTACCGACCTCCTGCGCCGATAAGGTAGATGCGAACATCATCGGTGCAACTCCATACTCCTTCGCAATCTGAATAATTTCTTTATCATCAATATCAATGAAATCCCCCTCGGCTGTAACCTGATAGTTAAAAACCGTCAGATAGGTTAAAAACGGGAGGGTTTTCCTTAAAACATCCCTGTTTATAAAAGGGTATGCATAACCACTGGTTGCTATCATCCTGATTTTATCCGTTTCATAAGTTATTACTATTGTTTCACCGGGGTATATGTACTCACGACCGGAAAGATAGGGATTATTCCGTAATATGTCCATGATTGATACATTGTAACTTTCTGCAATACTTTGCAATGTATCTCCCTCCTGTATCGTATATACCACTTCAGGGTAAACAATAACGATCGTTTGGCCTATTGCCAGGTTATAAGGATAAGGCAAACCGTTCTCCAAAATCAATCTTTCCGTATTGACACCATACTGTTCGGCAATGGAAGCTATGGTCTCGCCAGGTTGTACAATATGTATAAGCATAAGGATTCCTATCTACGGTATTCTTTATATTATATGAATCGAAACATATTGTAGACTTCCATTTCCACAGAAATATATCAAAGCCGGCTCTGCCCGTCCGAATGCAGACACAGGCATCAGTCCGGGGCACATACGTAGGAGATCCAATATTCCTTATGATCCGAGGACCAATATTCGCTGTCATTGTACCCCTCTCCGCTTCCAGAAGAGTACTTTATCTTCAAAGGGCATGCTTCCCTGGATATGTACAGAAGATATTCCCGGTTCCTTATCCCCGACTCCTGATAAGAATCGCGAAATTCCCCCCGCAGTCCTTCCACCAGGGGCATATCGCTTTCATCCGCCTTTAATATCCTGTCTGCCGGAATCTCCTGCCTGTCCGCTGTCACAATCAAAGAGGGCTTCGTATATTGATAGGAATAGGACATCTTCGTATCCTGCGAATCCTCTCTGCAGTGGATACAATATTCCTCCCTGACAAATACCGTCTGCATTTTTGTCTGAAACAAAGATTGTATCAAATTCTTAATTTTCTGTCTCATCGGGATGCTTAACCCTCCTTAGATTTGATTATGATAATTATGATGATATGAGGCTTTTACTCTTACAGTTTATTATACCTCCATTTTTTAACATCGCCAACCCATAATTTACATATTTTTCATTCTGTACTGGCATCCGGATCAATGACGCATGGTTTTCCCTTTCCGGCAGAAGATTATCCTTATCCAGATTTATGCTCCTTCCTCCCTGTATATAAACTGCGATACCAGCTTATCTTCATGTTCATTAAGCTTTACATAATAGCACCTAAAATAATCTTAGAAACCGACTTAGGAAAAGGATCATATAAAAACGGGACAGCCGGTTCCATTCTGGAACAGCTGCCCTGATTGATAATCTCTTCTATACGTTTTCCTTCTGCCGGCTATTAGATTTTCGCGTAATAATTAATACCATCAGCACCTCAGCCACAAGCAGGCATATGTTCATAGCCAGAGGGAGCATCCTGTCCTGCTGTGAAAGCTGCCCTGCAATCCATCCCACGGGTATGCTGATAAGCAGAATCATGGCTGCGATCAGACTATTTGCCCGGGCACGCTCCTTAGCGGGAATGGTAACGGACATCATGGATTCGCTTAAGGGTCCGAGAACGGCAAGTGCGAAGGCCTCGCAGATTGCCGAGAAAAACACTGCCCCAATTGCTGCCGCCCCTAAGGGCAGGCATAATAGCAATACTGTCAGTCCAAGGAATTGTGATCCCAGTCCAAGCAGTAATGGACGCCGGATCGAATGCATGCTGATATGTGAGGTTATAAATACATATACTAATAGTGTGGTAACCGCTTTTACCATTGGAAATACAGAAAGCACCGAGGTACTCATTCCATAAGAATACGTAACAAACAATGGCCAAAAGGTAGCCTGTACAATATTAAAGCAGGTCATCAGCGTCATAAGTATTACATAGAGCAGCAGCTTAGTATGCCGAAGTGCGGATACAAATACACTCCATCCTCCGAAGGTCAGTGAAAATAAGGATTGCCCCCTGCATTCCTCCCTGCGGCGCAAACCCATCCCGCTCTCCCGTGCCATACGGTATTGTAACACAAATTTAATCGTCATCGATACCATCGCTGCCAGATATATGACCCGCATCGTCGGCACCAAGGTAAAACGGTCGATGCAAAGACCTGCCAACGGCGAGATAAATCCTGCCAACAAGCCAAATAAATTAAGAATCGTGTAAATATTAATCAATTGTCCCGTATCCCCATCTTCAACAATCATACAGCTGAAGCTGTTACCCGTTATTCTCCACATTCCATTTAAACCTACGGCAAACACAAAGTACCAATAGCCCCGCGCTCCTGCCCAAAGCAAACAGGGAAGGAGCCAGCTGAGCAAACCGAACACCAGCATGGTTTTGCGCCTCCCGTATTTATCTACAATTGCTCCCGAGAATAGCCCCGACAGGAATTGTGCCGCTAATCCCAAGCTGGCAACCATACCGATCTGGACATCCTGCAATCCTACGGCAGCCATATATACCGATACAAAGGGCAGGAAAAGATTGTTCGGAATTGCCCATAACGGCTCGGTTATAACACAAGCGCGCTGATTACCCTTAAGCGAACGAAAGGTTTGCCATAGAGGATGAGTAATCTTCAATGATTCGCCGGCGACCTCCGACGGAGGCAGCTTATTAAAATTGTTATTGTTCACTGTCTGATTCCGCCTTTCCTATTTGGTTACTATCTGCTGCAAGGAGATATTCCTGCCCTCCCCGCCTGCTTATTCCGTATCATGTCTGGTCAACGATTGGTGTGAGATATTCCTTCATATGAAGAAACTGCTTTTTGGATATGACGATTTTATTACCGGCTCTGCTGATATATCCATCTTCCTCCATTTTTTTAACAGAGCGGTTAATCGTCTTTACGCTTAACCCGGAGCACTCCGATAATTCCACTCGGGTCAGCTTCAAGATACACTGGCTTTTTTCACCGGATTGCTCATAAATCTGAGTAAAGAGATAGATAATGCGGTCCATTCCCTGAAGGAATAAAAATACCCTCTCTTTTCTGGCCTGTTCCAGCAAATAGCTTCCCATGGATTCGATTTCCATCCGCAGTGCATGGATATCATTCAGCATCCACTTCTCAAAGATGCTCTTCGGAATCACAATCATCGTACACTCTGCTACGGTCTTAAGTGTTGTCTTGTAGGTTTTCATATTCAGCAGGATTTCCATTGCACCGAATACCTTAATAGAATAAAACCACATGTAGTCATACACAATACCGCAGATGCGGTAATCTATCGCCCTCACAATCCCATCCGCCAAAATATAGACATAATCCACTTCCGCATTCTCTTCGATAAAGATACTGTTCTTTTCTTTTCGTACAATCTGCATGGATTCCACAAACCAGCGAGGGGAATTGCGCAGGTAACGGTTCAAATAATCTCTCTTTTCCTTTGGCAGGCTTTCCTGCAGCGCAATCAGCTTATTGGTATTGTCCTCTCCTGCCATGCTCATGTCTCCTCCCGCAGTAAATTTATGTATCCTTGTTCTCAATAATCCAACTCCAGTATATAACAAAAGGCAGCCAGCCGCAACTGTCTGCCTTTCTGAATATTTTGATTTGATAAGCCTATTACACACTGACTGAAAGCCGTAATTGGCTTCATGAACGGTCTCCGCTTAAATTAACTGCTTCAGCACCGACGTTCCGATGGTCCCTTCCGGCATGCTGACATTAAAGTTATCAGCAATCGTTGCACCAACTGCTGCAAAGGTAGAGGAAGGTTCCAGAGCTCCGCTCTTATCCAGAGACGGGGAATAAGCGATAAAAGGAACTTTTTCTCTTGTATGGTCTGTTCCGGAATAGGTAGGATCATTGCCGTGATCTGCAGTTATAATCAGCAGATCATCCTCCCCCAGCTTATCCAAAAATAAACCAAGCTTCAGGTCAAACTGCTCCAATTCCTTCGCATAACCGATGGGATCTCTTCTGTGCCCCCATAGAGCATCAAAGTCAACCAGGTTTACAAAGCATAATCCGGTAAAGTCCTTCTCCGCAAGCTCCAGAGTCTGCTCCATACCGTGAACGGAGCTCTTGGACTTGTGTGCCTCGGTAATTCCTTCCCCATCAAATATATCATTGATCTTCCCGACAGAGATTACGCTGTAGCCATTATCCTTCAATGCATTCAACGCTGTTCTTCCATAGGGCTTTAACGCATAGTCATGCCGGTTGCTGGTTCTCTTGAACTCACCGCGTTTTTTGCCGACATAGGGTCTGGCTATGACGCGTCCGACCTTCCATTCATCCTTTATAGTCAATTCTCTTGCGATTTCACAGCAGCGGTACAATTCCTCGAGGCCAAAGGTTTCTTCATTTCCGCAAATCTGAAGAACAGAATCTGCCGAAGTATAGACTATCATGGCTCCTGTCTCTATCTCTTCCTCCGCCAGCTCATCTAAAATCTCTGTTCCGCTGGCGCTTTTATTACCTATAATCCTTCTTCCCGTACGTCTTTCCAGTTCATCCAGCAGTTCCTTGGGAAAGCCGGTATCCGTAAAGGTCTGGAAGGGTTTCTCAATCTTCAGTCCCATCATCTCCCAGTGGCCGGTCATCGTGTCCTTACCGGTACTGGCTTCTGACATGGCCATATAGTACCCCATCGGCTGCTCTGCCGGTGCCACCTGCTTCAGAGGATGCAGGTTCGTCATCCCCAGCTTTTGAAGATTCGGGATGTGGAACTCTTCCACTGAATCCGAGATATGGCCCAGAGTGTCCACTCCGATATCCCCATAGTTTGCGGAATCATTCATAGCACCGATTCCGAGGGAATCAATAACGATTGCAAAAATTCTTTTATATTTGTACATATCTTCACCTCCTGTATGTGATTCTTTTACGAGCCGGCGTGTTCGTGCGGCTCCTTCCCCGGCATCCCAACACCTGAGATACCAGGTCAACGGTTATAATATCGGTAATAACGCTCCGATTCTTAATATCATCCTTCTATAATACAAGCTGTACCGTTTCAGAACGATTTATTTGTGCTTGCTGTCTTCCTGAATCAGCTTGCCGATCGCATTCACCGCTACCTTTATGGCAAGCTCGGTATCGTGGACCTGCGGATTGCTCAGTCCCTTTTTCTCACGCTCCTGATTGGCAACTACCAAAAATACGGAACCTACTCTGACTCTCAAATAGCTTCCTACAACAAACAATGCCGCTGATTCCATCTCTGAGGCCAGACAGCCGCAACGGATCCACGCCTCCCATTTGTCTCTTAATTCATAGCTGACCGGCTTCGACTCAGGTTCATGCTGACCATAGAATGCATCCTTGCATTGTACCACTCCCACATGATAGGGTTCTCCGACCTCCTCCGCAGCTTTCATCAAAGCATTTAGAACATGCACATCCGCAACAGCGGGGAATTCAATCGGCGCGTACTCTTTGCTGGTGCCTTCCATCCGGATCGCACCGTTGGCGATTACAACATCGCCACCCATAACATTTTCCTGCATTCCTCCGCAGGTACCTACACGGATAAAGGTATCCGCACCGCATTTGACCAATTCCTCCAATGCGATGGATGCCGATGGTCCTCCGATTCCGGTAGAAGTCACGCTAACCTTAACTCCTCCAAGATAACCGGTATAAGTAACATATTCTCTGCTGTCTGCAACGAGCTTTGCATCCTCAAAATGCCTGGCAATCTTTTCGCACCGCTTTGGATCACCCGGTAAAATAACATATTTTCCAACATCCCCCGGCTGTAACTGAACATGATATTGTCTTCCGGAGCCTTCTGTGTAATCAACCATTGCTATTCCTCCTTTTTATATAAGAATCGAATGAACATTACAAGTTATATATGTCCTGCTCGATCAAATCCAATTCCATCTTTCTTTAATTTATTATTATTCTATTACTTTTTCACAAATCAAAAAAGGTCATATGTCCTTTTTTGAAAGATATTATTGAAATATGTTCCATCTCAATTCCTCATACCCGACGTTTTTACCAAATTTGACAGCTCTGTTATACCGGTGTACCTAATAAAACCACCCTTGGCCTGATTTTGCCGATAAAAAAGCCGGTGCATTGTTGCTCTCCCATTCCAATCGTAAGATAGATGCTGTAATTTGTAAAGCTATCAGGAACGGGTTGAGATAAAAATAAGGACAGAAGCTGTAAAAAAATTCTGTCCAATACTTTCTATATTTCCTCAATGAATATTTGTGATTTTACGCTGTCAATTCGATAGATATACTGAGGATTTCTCATTATATCCTTGAGGAATTCCATATACTGTTTCTTTTCTAATAATACGCTCATTATTTGTTTATAGGTATCTCCATAAATTGAAGTCATTTTAAACCCCAGGGTAAGCTTATATACATTGCCAAATACCTGCCAATTATGATATCTAATTCTTTCCGGTTCAAAGGAGAAATGGCACAGGACGGATTTATTGGGTTCGATATTTGTTAAGGTACTTTCATACAATTGCTCTATCCCATTTTCTTTCAGTGCTGTATGATAAAAATTCCGTTCCATTTGACATGTCTTTCCATACAACTCGGTCTTCATCCATTATCATATAGGAATTAGTGCTGTTTTCCTTCGGTATGGATATGGACCCGGGATTCATATATACATAATTCTCATGCTCGATACACCTCGGAATATGGGTGTGTCCGTGCAGAAGTATATCCCCTTTCTGCAAGGGCGGCAGGTTATCTTCATTGTATTTGTGTCCGTGGGTTGCATAGATTGTGCGTCCCTGAACTGAAACAAGGGCATAATCCGCCATAATCGGGAATTCAAGAACCATCTGATCGACTTCCGAATCACAATTGCCACGCACACATAACAGCTTGTCCTTCATTCCGTTCAGTATAGCGATTACCTCCTTGGGCGCATAATCCTTCGGAAGATCATTGCGGGGTCCATGATATAAAATATCACCAAGCAAAAGCAGCCTGTCGGCTTTTTCCTGCCGGAAGGCTTCCGCCATGAGTCTGCAGTAATAGGAGGAACCGTGTATATCCGACGCTATCATTAATTTCATAATTATCCTCTTTCCTTTATTATTTCGTAATATATTTCTTTCCTGCGCTAAAGCCCTTTCCCCTGACCTCACTAACATGACTGATCATGACAAAGGCCTCCTCATCAATGTCACGTATTAATTTCTCAACCTTACTCAGCTCCCGGCTCGATACCACCGTCAATAAAATCTCCGTCTCCTTCTCCAGGAAGCCGGTTCTTCCATACAGAAGCGTTACTCCCCGGTCGATCTCCGTGAGAATGGCTTCTTTAATCCTGGCATGGCAAGCACTTATCACCTTCACCTGCACCTTGCGGCTGCCCAGCATGAGCAGCTTATCAATTACCAGAGTATATACAATTACCAGGACCAGTCCGTATAAAATCTTCTCCTTGTCATTGAAGACCGCCTGCAATGCAAGAATGATACAATCAGCGATATATAAGCTGATGGATACCGGGATGCGAAAGAACTTATTCAATATCAATGGAGGTATATCCATCCCCCCGGTACTAGCCCCCGCCCTGATCACCAATGCAATGGATACTCCGATGCAAATCCCTCCAAAGAGAGTGCATAAAAATAAATCATCGGTCAGTATATAATCACCGGCTATCTTTTGCATCAATTCCAATGCAACCGGATAGCAGAAGGTACTGATCAGCGTGGTAAACGCAAATTTTCTGCCGAGAACTGCAAATCCCAGCACAAACATAATCAGATTAAATCCGAACACAAAAGAGGACACCGGCAAACCCAGAGTTTGATGCACAAACAGTGCAATACCCGTAGTACCGCCGGTAATCAGCTTTAGCGGCATAATAAAAAATACCACTCCGGATGCATAAAGAAGATTTCCGGAAACAACCATCAATAATTCCAATAGCATTCTTTTCTGTTTCATATCCATTCTCCGTAAAAAAAAATACGTCTGCAGAGATTTTCCCTAACAGACGTGGATCAAGGCATTCGCCCAATACTTTTAGACTTGTTAAATTAATATATTTATACCACAATCTAAAACAAAACTCAATCTCTATCTTTATGCATCTTTCAAAAATTTTTTCTATCCGTTCTGCCGGCTTAATTCTAATCCTTCTTTAACGCTTACCCTCCATACCATATGATGACTTCCCTCTCCCCAGTAATTCCTTAAATAATACTCCGGGTCTCCAAATCTCCTGCACCATATCTTCTGAGCTATCTTATAGCCGCTGTCAAAGCAGATTTCTTCTATTCCCCGGTTGTCCAGAATACTAAATATTCCGTACAGCAGCAGGGAGACTACTCCCTGCCTCTGGTATTTGGGATGTACAAAAACGGTGCCGATTTCGTATAAACCTTTCATCTCACCATTTGTACACCGATTTAAAAGCTCATTTGATAATCCGTATTCTATGGAACCGATAATTTCATGCTTATATTCAGCAATCAGGAAAAACCGCTCCTCTCCATTTGTCTCAAAATATTGGTTGATACATCTTTTTTTGTCCTGTATCTCTTCTTCCAATAATTCTGGTAAATCACCGATCCCGTTTATCTCAAACGTATCCTTTAATACAGTTTGAAAAAAGGTGTAAATAGAATCAATTTCTTCTATTCCTGGTGTTCTTATTATTATATCATGTCTGTTCATATTCAGATCCTCTTTCGTTTTTTTGGCTTCCTTTCCGTATTCGGGGCATTCCTGTGATCTATATACATTCAATCATCATAAGGACCTGTCCAACCGCTACATACCGATATATTTCGCAGTGATGGATTCTGTACAATGGAGCAAATCCACCGGCTTTCCTTCAAATAAGATTTGGCCTCCCCGCACACCTCCGTCAACACCAATATCAACAATCCAGTCGGCATTTCGCATCACGTCCAGATTATGCTCGATTACCACAACCGTATTTCCTTTGTCGACCAGCCGGTCAATTATTGCGAGAATGCCTGTGACGTCTGACATATGAAGTCCTGTCGTAGGCTCGTCCATAATATATATATTTCCCTTTTTGTTTAATTCCTTCGCCAGCTTCAGCCGCTGGCATTCACCTCCCGAAAGGGTATTGAGAGGCTGTCCCAGGGTCATATATTGAAGCCCTACATCCGCCAGGTGGCGTAATTGCTTCAGAATATTCTTTTCCTCAAAAAATTCTACCGCTTCTGCTATCGTCATTCCTAAAACCTCTACGATGCTTTTTCCATTCAGTCTGTATTGATACACCTCCTGCTTAAACCGTTTGCCTTCGCAGTCCTCACAAATTATTTCAACGGAATCCATAAATGACAGCTCTGTTTTAATCACACCTCTTCCCTTGCAGGATTCGCAGGCGCCTTCCGAATTATAGCTGAAAAGCCCGGCACTGACATTGTTTGCATCTGCAAATAATTTGCGTATCTCGTCCATAATGCCCGTGTACGTTGCCGAATTGGAGCGGCTGTTAGCACTGACAGCTGACTGGTCAATTAACACCGCATCCGGATATTCCTTTGCAAAAACACCATTAACCAGTGTACTTTTCCCGGATCCGGCCACTCCGGTGATAACAGTAAAAATACCTTTCGGAATGCGTAGGCTTACATTTTTCAAATTATGCATGGAACTCTTTGAGGTCTCAAACCATTCCGTGCTCTCTCTTGGTTTTGCCTTAAAAGGCAGCTTTCGCCCGATAAATGTCCCGGTTAAGGTGTCGGACTGCAGTAAATCCAAATAATTTCCTTCAAACATGATACTGCCACCATTCGTCCCTGCTTTCGGCCCAACATCAATGATATGGTCGGCAGCCTTAATTACGTCAGGATCATGCTCTACCACTATCACTGTGTTTCCTTTGTCACGCAGCTTTACCAACAAGTCATTTAACCGGTGTACATCCCTTGGATGCAGTCCGATGCTTGGTTCATCAAAAATATACATTACATCCGTCAGGCTGCCGGTCAGATGCCTCACCATTTTTACACGCTGGGATTCCCCGCCGGACAGGGTAGATGTTTCCCGGTCAAGGCTGATATAGTCAAGTCCGATTCCTATAAGATCCCCTAATCGTTCGCAAAGGCTTGCGACAATCGGTGCCGCCTCCTTGTTATCTATTTTTTGTATCACAGCCAGCAGATCCGTGACCTGCATTGCGGTCATTTCCGCTATACTATATCCCATAATCCTGCACGCCAGCACATCAGGATTATATCTTGTCCCATGACAATCGTAGCACTCCATTTCGGTCAATAGCGGCAATATCTTCTTTTGCGTGGTTTGGGACATCTCGTTATCGGTTCTGATGTATTGCCGGTTAAATCGTTCGAAAATCCCTTCATAGGTTGTGGATATTCCGTCAACGAGCATGGAATCCCTTTTTTCCGGCTTGCAAAATATCAATTTATTATATTCTTCCTCCGTATAATCCTTAACCGGCTTGTCATTGTCAAATAATCCGCTTCCGGCGTACTGTTTCCACTGCCAGGTTCCGACGGTATAGCCCGGCATCAATATTGCGCCTTCGTTCAGCGATTTGTCCCGGTCAATCGCTTTTTCAATGTCCAGAGTAACAAGGCGTCCTATGCCTTCACAGGTCTTGCACATACCATGAGGATCGTTAAAGGAGAAGTTCCAGGCAGGTCCGATATGGGGAGTGCCTATCTTTGAAAAAAGCAGCCGGATCAAGGGATTAATATCGGTAATCGTGCCCAGCGTAGAACGGGAGTTTCCGCCGATCCGGTTTTGGTCAACAACAACAGGCATTGACAGGTTCTCAATCGAATCTGCGTCAGGATGGCTGTATTTTGGTAAAAAGCCTTGAACAAATTTGCTGAAATTTTCATTCAACTGTCTGCTTGCTTCCTGCGCAATCGTATCAAACACGACCGAGGATTTACCCGATCCCGAAACCCCTGTAAAGATCGTAATTTTTCTCTTTGGAATTTTTACATTGATGTTTTTTAGATTATTTTCTCTTGCACCTGTTATAATAATGTATTCCTGCTCCATCTATGCCTCCTATATGACAATTTTATTATTTGCGGGCCGCTTGGTTTTCACTCTTCGGCCCCTTCCTGCATGTTATTATGAATCCTTCGATAAAACATCATTCCTGCCAGTGTAACAGCCAATACTAATATTCCCGCAGCATTGAACCAAAAGGGAACACCGTAATATTCCGCTGCAGGCCCTGCAATCAGCAGTCCCAGCGGCATTGTAAATGACATCAGACTGCCGATCAGAGAAAACGCCCTGCCCTGTGCTTCCTTCGGGATATTTTCCTGAATATACGCCATGTAAGGAATATTGTAAATATTCATGCTGGACCCCATCACAAGACACACTGCGGTATAAATCCAGAGTCCCACGCTGCTTGAGGGTAAAATACCGCTGACAAAGGAAGTCGCACCCAATACAAATACCCCCATCAGGGCGGCAAACAATTTGTTCTTTATCTTGAACTGGCTCATTATACCCGCACCCATCATCATTCCCATGGAATAAGTAATCTGAATTAGGCTGGCATGCCATGCGGTTCCTTTGAAATAATCACTCGTCATCAGCGGATACATCGAGGACAGCGGCATAAAAAAAATCATGCTGACCGCAACGACCGAAGTCACAAAGCTCAGTTTTTTGTCCCGCATAAAAATATCAATTCCTTCCTTCAGTTCCTGAAGAAAATGAGAAGACAGCACCTGCCCACGTGCCACCTCCGGTATGGGTACCACTGCGACGGTAATGCTTGCGGCTGCCGCACCCAGAAGGTCGGTCAGCAGGATCACCGGCATCGGAAAAGCTGCATACATGGCTGCACCGATTACTGGGCCAAGCATAAATGCTCCGCCTTGCAAAAGCTGGCTCCAGCCATTTGCTTTGATCAGTTCCTCTCCCGGCACCAGCATGGGCACAACAGCTTGAATTGCCGGTGTGTGAAATACATTGGCGACAGCACGGACACCGAGCACAACACAGACCAGCCAATAGGGAGGTGACCACACCAGAAAGGAAAGCGCGAACAAAGCCGCTACAAGACCAATGAACATATCAGCACAGATAATCACTGTCTTACGCCTCCAACGGTCAATCCATACACCGGCAAACGGCCCCAGCAGCATCTGCGGTAAAAAAGCAAAAAGCCCGGCCAGCGACATCATGATCGGAGAAGTGGTTTCGCTTGCCAGCCACCAGATCAACGAAAACTGCACCGCACTGCTACCGATCAGAGAAATAGTCTGTCCCGCTACGATAGCAAAAAATCTTCTTTTCCATTCCTGTTTCTTAATTTTGTTTAAATCCATCCATATTACCCCCCTTTGGTATTCTTAACTATATTATATAACATTAATGCAATAATGGAGGATTTTTTATATCATCAGCTTGATACATTGCAAAAACCTTAGAGGAGCATTATAATGTTTATAAAAGGAGTGTGATCTGTTTGGCAATGCGTCCCGTCGATATTGCGAGAAGATTAAAGGTAAGTACAACGACGCTAAGGCATTATGAAGAATTCGGGATGATCCCTAATGTGATACGTTCATCCAACGGCTATCGAATATATACTGCCGAGCATATCGCTTACTTCATTTGCATCAGAGAGATGATGCATGGATTTACCTTATCGGAGATTGCAAAGTTCCTAAAGCCAGTTTTGGCAAAGCAGACCGATGACGCGCTATGGATGGCGAACGAAGCACAGGCTGCGCTTCAAAAAGATAAATATGTCTGCGACCAGATCAAGCAGCGCTTTTTATTTAAAAGGAAAATTACCGCCTCAAAAGAATATTCGATTGATGCCGTAAGCAAGGCTACTGGCATCCTACCCTCCACAATACGATATTGGGATAAAATCGGTCTGATATCGGCAGGCCGCTGTACCACAAACAACTACAGGGCATTCACACAGACGCATATTAATGAAATCCTGATGCTTCAGGCTCTCAAGCTTTCCATGCGCGCACGGGGGGAGAAATACGCCGTAGAGCAAATCCGTAAAGAAATGCAGAAATTTAACATTGATGATACGGAAAAGCTCTCTGCTATTGTTGCCAGCATAGAAAATCATTTAATGGAGTTAAACCGGGCACAGATCCGGAGCATCTCCGCATTATATCATCTTTGCAGCCAGGTTGAGCAAAACAAGTATGAGTATTAGTAACTCTGCATAAAAATAGACGGCCTATCTCCGGCCGCCCATAAATACAGCATATGAATTTCATTTTTCACTGTCTATTTCTTACAAAATCAATTGTCCTTTAATAGTTCCTCCACCTTCTCTTTCCGTTCAAAGAGAACACAGCCCCCGGCATGATCCTCCATAAGGATATCTTCCTCCTGCAATTTTAAAAACAGCCTGGAACGAAGGGCTTCTCTTAACGAAGTATCTCTGACATTGATGTCGGAATAGGGAGAGAAGGGACATGGCTCCGCACCGCCCTGGGAATTAATATGAAAGAACCCCCTGCCTGCTGCAAGGCATCCGCCGGAGGCCTTCTCATCCCCCGGAAAGGATAGTAAAATCATATTTTCATATCTCGCACGGAGAATACCAAGCCTCATGCTCAGGAAATCCCTTTCCTCCTCCCGGGGAGCAAGCCGGGCGCTTTCCTCCGTCACAGGAACAAATTCTACGTAAAAGCTGATACTGCAGCCCAATTCTGCCAGTCCGTCTATGAATTCATCCGAGGTTACTTCAGATATATTTTCCCTGGTTACCGTAATAGAAGCACCAAAGAGAAGGTGCCGCTGCTTCAGCTGCTCCATGGCCGTCATCACCCTTTTGTACACACCGGGTCCGCGGCGACCATCGGTCTTCGCCTGATGTCCTTCAATGCTGAATATGGGAATCAGGTTTCTTGCTTTATCAAACAACTTTTGATCGGAGTCCTCCATCATCGTACCATTAGTAAAAATCGGGAAGATAATCTCAGGGATTTGCCCGGCCGCCTCAAGCACATCCCTGCGCATCATGGGCTCACCGCCGGCTAGAAGGATAAAACCGATTCCCATACTCTTTGCCTCACGGAAAATCTTAAGCCATTCCGTGTCTTTTAGCTGGTTCACGGCTTCCCTGTCTTCACACGAATGATTGGAGTGGGCATAACAGCCGCTGCAGCGAAGATTGCAATTGCTGGTAATGCTTGCAATTAAAAAGGGCGGAATATTCTCTCCCTTCTCTCTTGCTTTACGCCGGAGCCTGGTGGCCTCTCTGCATGCCAAGGCGTACTTTGCAATAAAAATGCTTTCCTTTGGATCCTTTAAGGCTGCGCGAACCGCTCTCTTCAGGATCGCTTCCACACCATCAGAAAGATAGCGCTCCAAATTAAATTCCTGCGACATTAATTAGCCTCCCGTATCATTTTTCAGTACTTTGCATCATTCTATTTCATATGCATGGGTTCAGTTTCTTAAAACAGATTTCGGATTACATCAAAAAAACTTCAGATTAATTATTGTGACGGTGATAACGATAACAAAAATTGCAGTTTTCAGCCATAACCGGTTCGGGAATTATTTATTAATTTCCTTGTAGTGTTGTAGATGAATGCCTATATGCCCAATTCCCAAAATCACTACCGAAATCAGGAGCCATACGACTTTTCCATAGATACCAAGGAACAGGAATGCAGTCACAGGGAGGGTCGCTCCTGCTACAGGAACACCACAAAGGCTGCTGTAAAAATCAGCTGTTGTTTTTTGGCTTTTGAAATATCTGACCCACCAGTATTCATACATGAGCATGAGTATCACTGCGGCTATAAACCACAGAGTCCATACCGACCAAGATCTGGGATTAAAGTCCGAAAAAATGAGTGCTGTACAGGTAACAAGAACCTGGCCAACACGCTCAAAGATTAATAGAACCTTATTCTCGTATCGAAAATCGTAATCCTTTGGTTGATGTCTTGTCCATATGAGATTAGGAATGATCAGCATCAATAAAAAAATCAGCCCTATATAGGAAAAGCCCAAATTTCCCATTATTGTATCCTCCCAAATTCTGTTTTAGCTAACAAACAGCTTGATCATTCTCGCTTCGCTTTCATTATATCATAAACCATCAACAGAGATTTCACCACCATTATTTCTAATAGACCAGCGCTCTTTCCTTAATTTACAGGTATCCCCATATGCTGACTGGTTAACCATCATTTAAATATTACATATTTGTTACGTATATGTTACAATCTTATTGTTCCTAAGAGATAGCAATCTTCAAAAGGAGGCAAACATTATGTTTTTTAAATTTAGCTCATGTAATTTCAGCGACTTATTAAATCAGATATTAAAATACTGTAGATAATGTTCTTGTAACTAATTTCTTTTGGGCCTGTACAATATGCCGTTTCTTGCGGTGCAAAGGCAGCGGATACGCAGTACTCAAACCAATGGACTGTTATGCTTGATCCTGAAGGACATCCCTTCTGCCTTGATTCCATTGGATTGCCCTCTGAATCAAATATGTAAAAAGATAACAGGATCATACAATATTTGTTTATCCTATAATCAACAAGTTAATCGTTTCTAAATGTACATGACGGCAACCCTTATTCTATTTTATAGATATGGTTTGCCGTCATTATATTTATCTATAATATGTTTTTTCATCTCAAATGTTATCGTGTATGCTTTCTCTTTGGCAAGATATTACTACGCTTCGCTTTCTATATAGGACAGAATTTGCTTTACAAATTTGCCGCTCTGCTTGATGAACCGATCCGTATCTATATTATCATTATTTAACGTCTTGTGAATGAACAATCCGTCACTTGCCAGCAGAACCAGCCAGGTAATATATTCCGCCGGAAGCTTCGCATTCCGTTCGCTGATCTTTTTTGATATTAAATTTGCAAAATCCTCATACCGCTGCATCAGCTTGGAGCGGATTTCTTCATTGCCAAGCATGGCATCATAAAAGAAGTGCAGACGTAATCCAACATTCGCCACATCACGTTCCAAAACATATTGCACCAGACGATGTATCGAAGTATCCTTCTCCGGATTTTCCGTCCACGCAATAAAATCATCCCACTGCTGCTGCAGATATTTATCGGTCAGATCAAACAGAATATCATTTTTGCTTTTATAGTGATAGTAAAGTGTTCCTTTTGAGATACCGGCATTGGCAGCGATTTGGGCAAATGTTATTTCCGACAGCTTCTGCGTTTCCAGCAATTGCTCTATTGCATTCAGGATTAATTCCTTGACATTGTCTTTTCTAGGAGCAGCCATATAATCTCCCTTTCCCTCTTTCGAATTAAATTAATATCCTTGTTTATTTGAAATATTATAATCTTTTTTCCTCCATTTGTCCAATCGTTCCGTCCTGTGTGAGGGGGCATTATGTACTCTACCCAGCCACACGCTGGACTGTAGCATCCAATCCAAGAAACATTCGGAACAAATTGACATATTTTAATATTGGTGGTAATATAAAGAAAAAAGAGTCGGTCACGTGTACGACTCAGAAGGAAGTGAGGGAATGCTCAGAGAACGCTTCGAGAGGAAACTGAATCAAAAACTTAAAAATAGCTTTCCTGGAAAGGTATCAGCAAAGGTAGAGGAGGATTGCATTCGGGTTATTGGGCAGTTGGAACATTGGGAGGATATCGTAAAAGCATGCCGCATGTGTGTCAGCAAAGACCGACGGATGCATGTAGTAAACGACATTCAGCTTATTGGTGCTGATATCCCTTCCATGAAAATTCCAAAGGAAGCTTCAAAGGAACTGGAAGGCATGAGGCCGGATGTCCTGATTATCGGCGGCGGCATCTCAGGAGCCAGTATTGCACGAGAATTATCCAAATGGAAGCTGGATATTTTACTGGTAGAAAAAGAGGCGGATCTTGCAATGCAGGCATCCGGACGAAATGATGGGGAAGTGCATCCGGGAGTCGACTTGAGCAAGGGAAGCTTAAAGCAGCACTATGTATATCCAGGCAACCAGCTCTTTGACCGGGTTTGTGAGGAGTTGGATGTTCCATTTAAGAGAAGAGGGCAATATGCCTGCTTCAAGCAAAAATATTACTACCCTCTCGTAGTGGCTTATGCCTGGCATAGAAGGAATGTATGCGGTATCAGGGACACAAAAGTCATAGGTAAAAAGGAGCTGAGAAAACGGGAACCGGAATTAAACGATGAATTTGTATTTGCCCTACATAATCCAAGTGCAGGCTGTGTCAGCCCCTACGCGCTGACAATTGCATATGCTGAAAATGCGGTGCAAAACGGTGCTAAGGTCTCCCTGAATACCGCTGTTTTGGGGATGGAGGTAACGGAGCATCGGATTGAAAGCGTAAGGACAAACAAAGGAACCGTTTATCCCAGGCTTGTGATTAACGCCGCCGGAACCTTTGCAGAGGATATCGCAGCAATGGCGAAGGACCGATTTTATTCAATTCACCCAAGGAAAGGTACAAACTCCATCCTGGACAAAAAAGCATCCCACCTGGTAAATTCCATTGCATCCATTAAACTGGTCACCCGCAGTAAGACTCATACCAAGGGCGGAGGTATTCTAAGAACCGTAGATGAAAATTTACTTGTAGGACCCAATGCAATCGAGACCTACGAAAAAGAGAACTTCGCCACGGAAAGCAACAGTATTAAGGAAGTGTTTGCAAAGCAGAAATTAACGGCAAAAGGATTATCCGAACGGGACATCATTACATATTTTACCGGGGTCCGGGCAGCAACCTTTGAAGAAGATTTTGTGATTGAAAAGGGAAGAAAAACAAAGAATCTCATTCACTGTGCAGGCATTCAGTCTCCCGGATTGACTACCGCACCGGCAGTTGCCCTGGATGTTGAAGCAATGGTTATCGAAGAATTATCAAAAACACAGGCGGTTAGGAAGAATGACTCCTTCAACCCAATTCGGAAGGGTATCCCGGTGTTAAGAGGGATGTCTAGTGAAGAGCGTACCAAACTGATCCAAAACAATCCGGATTACGGGATTATTATATGCCGCTGTGAAGAAATCAGTAAAGGAGAGATTATTGGTGCGCTTAACTCACCCATTCCGGTGCCAACCGTAGACGGGATCAAGAAGCGGGTTCGGCCAGGAATGGGCAGATGTCAGGGAGGATTTTGCATGCCGCTGGTAGCTCAGATTATAAGTGAGCATGAAAATCTATCCCTTCAGGAAGTAAAAAAATCCGGGGAAGCAGCTTATATTACCCTGGGAGAGACAAAGGGGGGAACCGGGTGTTAAGCTATGATGTGATTGTAATCGGCGGAGGTCCTGCGGGCCTGGCTGCTGCCATCTCCGCAGACCGGGAAGGTGCGCGGGTCTTACTAATTGAACGTGAAGCAAGGCTGGGAGGTATATTAAAGCAATGTATTCATGACGGCTTTGGCTTGCTCCGGTTTCAGGAAAAGCTCTCCGGCCCGGAATATGCACAGCGTTTTATCGATGAGTTCCATCAAAGAGGGATTGCTTTTCATATACTGACTTATGTTACCGCAATCGAACCGCTTGAACGCAGCTATCGGATCCGCGTGGTAAATACAGAAGGTGTGGTTGAATACACCGCAGCGAGTATTGTCCTGGCAACCGGCTGCAGGGAAAGGACCTCGAAGCAGGTTTCTATCCACGGAACAAGGCCCTCGGGAGTATTTACAGCCGGAACCGCCCAGTACTATACCAACATTCTGGGGCAGCTGCCCACCAAAAAATGCGTTATTTTAGGAAGCGGCGATATCGGACTGATTATGGCTAGAAGACTCACCCTGGAGGGAGCAAAGGTGTGCGGGGTATACGAGGCAAAGCCCACACCCTCCGGACTTACAAGAAATATTATGCAGTGTCTTAATGATTTTGAAATTCCACTGTTTTTATCCTACACGGTGACCAGGCTCTTTGGG
>JAEZFH010000486.1 GCA_023437885.1 Bacillota bacterium
CAGCAGCGTTGGTAAAGGTCACCACCAAGAGATGATCGATGTCCACCGGCTTATCTCCTTCGCAAATCATGGAAATAATGCGTTCTACCAGTACCGCAGTCTTTCCTGAGCCGGCCGCCGCCGATACCAGCAGATTCTTATCTCTTGTATCAATCACCTTCTGCTGCGCTTTTGTCCAACCCATAATTTCACCTCCATGACGCCGTGATCGGCGTCTCTAATGTTTTTCCTTCATAACTTCAAATATGGCACCACTTCACCCTTTACACTTCATCCTTTACACTTCACCCTTTTAATCAAGATCTTTTTCACCAAAAATCTCTTCTTTTGCCTCCTGCGCAGACTTTTTCGCCAAATTACGGTATGTATGCCCCGGAAGCCGGCTGTCAAACCCGCAGGCCGAGCGGTATTCACAGTAATCGCAGGCTGTCTGTTGATCGCTGCGGTAGGGGTTCAGTTTGGTATCGCCGTCAAGGATTTGTTTACTGTCCCCGGCCAGCTTCCGGTTAACATAATCAACCAGTGCCTTCATCTGTTTCTTGTTTGCCGTAGAAGACCGTTTTGCTAATTCACCCTCTTTGCTGGTCTCGACAGGAATTACCTCCGATTTTGCACTTGCCCGAAGTGAATTCTCCGGACCCGCCAGCTTATGATCCATCAAAGCAAGTACATGCTTATCAGAATTCACCAGACCGTTCATCCTGAGACTCTTATAGATATCCTCCTCCGCCTGGTCCGATTTCGCAACAATCGGATCATCGATATGATAATAGAAAATTCCGGAGGGGATAATTTCTTTTCCCGGATATCTTTTTAACAGATAGTCCAAAGCCGCACTCAAGTATACGGATAATTGCTGCTGGAGTCCGTAGTAGATACGCCCGATATCAAAGAAGGTATTCCCTGATTTATAATCAACTACCCGTACATAAACCCGATCTTCTTCCTCGTATAGATCAAGTCGGTCAATCCGCCCCGTCAGTGTCAGAGCAGAAGTGGGGATATGGTAAAACGGCATCTCGTATCCCGCCGGCTCAAATGCCCCCTGCCGGATCTGATTGCACAAGGCCCAGAGAGTCCTGACGGTAATACGCTCCATACGCTTTACAAGATACTCATTCCGCTTTGAACTGCGCAGAAAGGAATTTTCATATTCTTCCACTGCCTTTTGTACGCTTTCCACCGCCCATTCCTCCCTTAATTCCTCCGGAATTGTATGCCAGGAATATTCGGAACGGTCCAGCCTTTTTGAAAAGTCATCGATTGCATTGTGAAAGATGTTACCGATATCCGGAATTGCAAGCTTGTACTCCCGGCGCTCCTCCAGCTCCAGTCCATAGTTCATAAAATGGGCAAAGGCACAGCCCGCATAGCGCTCCAGCCTGGTCACACTGCCCCGCAGCTCCAAGCCGTACAGGAGCCTTGCCGCTTCCTTCGATATGCCTCTTTCTTCATTGACGTAGAAGGTTCCGCGGACTAATTGACGGAGAAGCTCCTTCTTCTCCTCCCGTGACCGGTAGTAAAGATACAGCTCCTTCCATAATACCGAGGGTTCCTTCTGATGATACTCCCGAAGCCCCTGCATCAGGCAGGCAAGACCGTCATCCTTCAACGCATGCTCCAGGTTCTGCGAAGCCTCCTCCTCATCCTTCGTATGCAGGAGGGGAAAGAGCTGCATCAATTTGCCGATCAGAAAGGACGGATTCACAGCCTTCCCTTCCTCATTCACTTTATGATAGGTGAGATACAGCCTGTCCTTCGGCTTTGTCATATTCAGATAGATATAGAACTGCTCCGTAAATGCCTGCTGACGTTTTGTAGGTGCCAGCTCAATATCATTGTTTATCAACAGCTCCCGTTCCAGATCGGAGAAAATTCCACCGCTTGAAATAGCTTTGGGGATAACTCCTTCATTTACTCCGATAAAAAACAGTACCTTGATGTCCTTTAACCTGGTACGCTCCGTATCACCCACGACCACCTCGTCCACTCCCGGTGGAATTAAGCCCACCTTCACCTCTACAAAGCCGGTGTCCAGTATCTCCGCAAATTCCTTCAAAGTCACATGTTCCGTTCCAAGGAGCAATACCATTTGGTCGTATAAATCCATGATAATTTTATAAACCTGCTCGAATTCCTTTGCAATCAGGGGTTGGTTACGGTCCGCAAAATAAATACGGTAGTCTTCTAATTTCTGCTCCACGCCGAGACGGACTCCCAGCTCATAGAGAGCCTGTGTATAATCCTGCAGGGTCTTTTCCTTATCCTTCAGCACCTCGTATACCGGCTGGAGTAACAGGACAATTTTGCTTCTTATCTCATTGATCCGCGCAAGATCAACCGCTTCCCTGCTGCGGTAGTTTCTCGTAAAGGGCTCCGACCAACGCTTGTTTCCGCGAATTCCTGTAGCCAGAATGTAATTCTCCAGCAAATCGATATCATCCCAGCAGGTATCCGTAAGGCCTGTTCGCAAGAAACGCAGGATTCCCTCATAGCTGTAATCCTCCTGGATAATTGTGATTGCAGAGCGAAGCAGCTCGACAAATGGATTCGTTAGGATATCCTTCTTATAATCAACAAAGCATGGAATCCCGGCCAAAGAAAAGCTTCGCCTGGCGATCCGTCCATATTCCTCCACATTGCCGCAGACCACTGCAATATCCTGGTAGCGGTATCCTTTCTCCCTTACCAACCGCCTGATTTCCCTCGTAACAAAATCAATTTCCTTATTTGCATCCTTCGCCGCATGGACAGAGATTTCCTCCTGCTCCTTCTCATAGGACTTCCAGGGAAAGCGGAATAGATTATGCTCCAGGGCTGCCAGTGCGGGCGACTGCATAAACCGGTAGGGAACTCCCAGCCGGTTTTCCTTCTCTGCATAAACCGGCGCCTCAATTTTTATCCTCTCTTCCTCCGCCAGCCGGTGAAGCTTATGTATTGTCTTCTTGCTCAAGCTAAAGAGTTGGTGCTCCTTTACAGAGGCCTCTAGATCCTCCTCCGGGTCGATGGTTACCGTTACCATTACCTTTTTGGCATAGCGAAGCATCTTACGAAGAATTTGATACTGGCAGGGAGTGAAGCCGGTAAATCCATCCAGACAGATCACCGTTCCCTTCACCCATTCGGAATAATCTATGGCATCATTTAATACCACCAGCAATTCCTCTGCTGTGATATAGCGCTCCCGCATAAATGCCCGGAAGCCCTCATAGATTGTCAGCAGGTCCTTCAGCTTCGCCTGCAGCACCGGCTTCTTATGGGAGATTTCCTGCATGCGTTCGAAATCCTCAGGCCCGATATTATATTGATAAAGCTCGGATAGTACGGATTTCAGCTCTCCGATGAAGCCCGGCTTTCTGACATTGGAGCCAAACAAGATGAGTTCCTTCTTCTTCTCGGCTACCACCTTGCGAAGTACCATACTTTTTCCCGTATCCTCCAAAACCGGGGCATCATATCCCCCGATCTCATCGAAAATCCGGTATGCAAAGCGCAAAAAGCTAAGGATATCCACATTCATCACCCCGTGCTCCGGGTGCATGGCAACAATATCCTTCTGTGTCTGCAAAGTAAACTGCTCCGGTACAATAACCAGATAGTTCGTCTCCGGATTCTCCTTTGAAGCTTTGATTACTTCACGATATAGCTGATAAGATTTACCGGAACCGGCACTTCCAAGAAATAATTGCAAGGACATAAGAATTCTCCATTCTTCATTTTTAAAGCATAATTTGCGTAGGAATATCTAAGAAATATCTTAATCATTCCTCAGGACTATCCAAGATATCTTAATCATTCCTTACTATCCCTACATCTTAAAAATATCTCTGCATAAAATTGAAACAGGTTTAATAATATATAGTAAGATTAAGACATGAAGCGAATCATGTTCGGAGGTTAGAAATGGCAAAGACGAAAATAGTCGTTATCCAATTAAAAGAAATCATATATACAGTGATTTTTGCAGCACTTGGTATTCTTTTGATCCTACTTCTCATATTCATGTTCAAGCCTGATAAGAGTAAGGAAACCGCCTCCTCTGCAACCGATCTGTATACCGCAGGCGTTTATACCTCCTCCATTACATTAAATGACACCGCACTTAACCTGGAGGTGGTAGTGGATAAAAATCATATAAACCATGTAAGTATCAAGAACATTGATGAAGCGATCACTGCCATGTTCCCGCTTGTAGAACCCTCCCTGGAGGCAATCGCAACACAGCTTTATAACGATGTTCCCATTGACCGCCTCGAGGTCATGGAGGACACAAAATACACCCAGCAGCTTTTAATTGAAGCTATCCAGCTTGCACTCGATAAGGCTGAGATACAGGAATAATACAGGATGCTGTAAAGCTTACCAGTGTACCGACAAGATGATACAGAATCAGCTTGTCGGTACACTTCCTCCGTAACAGCTTTACAGCATTCTTTTTTTATCCTCTTCTATTTCTTCTTCCCGTTGACCGCAATAAAATAAGTGTCTAATTATTCAAATAAATAATCTTTATAGGGTGAGACTTCATTCTGAAATATAATTCCAATAATTCCGGGGCCGGTATGTGCTCCTATGGCACAGCCCACATAGTTATCAATCATTTTCTGGCAGCCGTAGGTTCTGGACAGCTGCTCCTTCACCGCTTCCATTGTGGCTGCGTCATCTCCATGAAGGATTCCGATGGTCTGGTTCTGAAGGTCAGCTCCCCGCTCTCCGACAATTTCAATCAGGCGCTTTAAGGATTTTTGCCTGCCCCTTACCTTCTCGATGGATTCCAGGGCACCAATGTCATTTACGTGAATAATCGGCTTGATATCCAGCAGTCCGCCGGCAATGGCCGATGTCCGGCTGAGTCTGCCTCCTTTCAGCAGATATTCCAGAGTACTGACTGTAAATACCTGTTCGGAATGCTCACAATGCCACTCAATACCGTCGATAATCTCCTGCTTGGAAGCACCGTTCTTCTGCATCAGCAAGGCGTAGTAGGTCGCTATGCCAAAGCCAAGGGAGGCACACTTGGAGTCAATGATCGTCAGATCAAAATCTGGATATTTTTCCAGCAGCTCTCTTTTCGCCAGATGTGCGGCATTATAGGTGCCTGCAATTCCGGTGGAAAAGCAGATATAGATAACCTCATCCCCGGCCGCGGCATAGGGTTCGAAATTTTCGTAAAACATCTGGGCGTTGATATGATATGTTTTAATATCCTTACCGCTTCTCAGGATATTATAGAATTCCTCCGGCTGTATTGTCTTGCCGTCGAAGAAATCCTTCTCATCTATAACCACAGGGGTCGGAATCACATGCAGCTGAAACCGCTCCTTAATCCACCTCGGTATATCGGACGCTGAATCTGTAATAATCTTAAGTGCCACTTTTCTTTCCTCCTATTTGTGAACATACGCTATATACAATTATCTGCTAATTACAATCATCCTTTATCTATAATAATCCTTATCTGTAATAATCCTCTATTTACACTCACTGCTTACTTTTAGCATCTCTAATTCCTTCATCCAAAGAGTCGCGGACGCATCGCTCGGCATCCTGAGTTCGCCTCTTGGTGACACGGAAACACTTCCGAC